>NZ_LR217722.1:0-300000 GCF_900698975.1 Buchnera aphidicola (Cinara splendens)
TTTATATATTTATATATTTATATATATTAATATATATAACTATATAGTTATATAGATATAAATTTATTAGATGTATAGATAAATATATAAATAAATAAATATTAATTAAGTATTTTAGGAAAAAGAAATGGTTTTTTATAAAAAATTTGATATTATTGTAATAGGAGCAGGACATGCTGGTACAGAAGCAGCTTCTGCTTCTTCAAGAATGGGTCATAAAACTTTGTTATTAACACATAAAATTAATACCATTGGTGCATTGTCATGTAATCCAGCTATTGGTGGTTTAGGTAAAAGTCAATTGGTAAAAGAAATTGATGCAATGGGTGGTTTGATGGCAAGAGTAACCGATTATGCAGGTATTCAATTTAGAATTTTAAATTCAAGAAAAGGATCTGCCGTACAATCTACACGAGCACAGACAGATAGACTTTTATATCAAAAAAAAATACAGTCTTTTTTAAAAAATCATGATAAATTAATAATTTTAGAAGCAGAGGTATCAGATTTAATTATTAAAAATTATCAAATATATGGTGTTTTGACTGTTGATGGTATTCGTTTTAAAAGTTCTGTTGTTATATTAACTGCTGGAACTTTTTTAAATGGAAAAATGTATATTGGTTCTAAAATTATTTCTGGAGGTAGAAGAGATGATTCAAATTCATCAATATTAGCTGAAAATTTAAAAAAATATTTTTTTAGAACTGGGCGATTAAAGACAGGTACACCACCACGTTTACATGCAAAAACGATTAATTTTAATAATTTAGAACAACAATGGGGGGATATTCCTACTCCTGTTTTTTCTTTTATGGGGTCTGTTTCACATCATCCAAAACAAGTACCGTGTTATATTACGTATACAAATGTGAATACGCATAATTTAATTAAAGATAATTTATGTTACAGTCCGATGTATAGTGGTTTTATTCATGGAGTTGGTCCTCGATATTGTCCATCTATTGAAGATAAAATAGTTCGATTTCCTGATAAATATCGTCATCAAATATTTTTAGAACCTGAAGGTATTGACAGTGAGATAATTTATCCAAACGGAATTTCTACAAGTCTTCCTTTTTCAATACAAAGAAAAATGATTCACTCAATTTCAGGATTAGAAAAATCAGAAATTATTCACCCTGGATATGCCGTAGAATATGACTATTTTGATCCTAGAGATTTGCATATGACACTAGAATCTAAAATTATCAAAAATTTTTTTTTAGCCGGTCAAATTAATGGAACTACTGGTTATGAAGAAGCTGGTGCTCAAGGTTTAATTGCAGGTATAAATGCCGCATTATTAGTTAAAAATGAAGATCCTTGGTTTCCTAAAAGGAATGAGGCATATATTGGTGTATTAATAGATGATTTATGTAATAAAGGTACTTCTGAACCTTATCGTATGTTTACTTCACGAGCAGAATATAGATTGTTATTACGAGAAAATAATGCTGATGATCGTTTAACAGAAATTGGTTATAAACTTGGTTTAGTTACTAACGCACAGTGGATGCTGTTTTCTAAAAAAAGAGATAAAATTTCGCAAGAATGTGAACGATTAAAAAATATTAAAATTACATCTAAATCTATTAATTCTTTTTTTAAAAATAAAAATTTTAATATTACTTTGAAAAAAGATTGTTCTGCTTTTGATTTTTTACGTCGACCACAAATTACATATAATGTTTTAATGGATTTTCTCAATCAGAATATAGTTGATAACTGTGTTGTTAAAAATAAAGCTGTTATACATGAAATTGAGACACGGAGTAAATATTACGGATATATTGAACGTCAAAAAAAAGAAGCTAAAAGAAGTATTCGATATGAAAATATAAAATTATCATTTATAAAAGATTATAAGGATATTACTGGTTTATCAAATGAAGTAATTATAAAATTAAATGAATATCGTCCTTGTTCTTTAGGGCAAGCTTCACGTATTTCTGGTATTACTCCAGTAGCAATTTCTATATTGCTTGTTTTTCTAAAAAAACACAATCTTGGTTTTTAGTTTTCTGAATTTAAAATTTTTCAATATATATTTTTGATGTATTTTGGCAGGTTTTATTTGATTTATTTCCTGCCGAAATTAACAAATATATGAATTTTAAAATTTATGTATGTTGTGTATGCGATGTATGTTATGTGTATTTACACATCAATATTTTTTGCATATAAAGCATTTTTTTTAATAAACTCTCTTCTGGGTTGTACTGTATCTCCCATTAAGGTACTAAATAGTTGATTAGCTATTTTGGCATCTTGTATAGTTATTTGTAACATCTGTCTAGTTTCAGGATTCATGGTAGTGGTCCATAATTGTTCAGGATTCATTTCCCCTAATCCTTTGTATCTTTGAATGCTAATGAATTTTTTTGTTTCTTGTATTAATATATTAATTGCATCATCTAAATTTTTAAATATAAAGGATTTTTTATGAAATTGTATATGTGCATAATTTTCATGCATATGATTAATTTTTTTTATGAACTTGATAAATTTTGTGTATTTTTTTGTTAAAAAAAAATCACTTTTTAAATGATAAGAATGAAAAATTTTTTTATTGCTAATGTTTAATATTGGTTCATATTTTTCTTGATTTTTTTTTATATAATAAGAATATATATTTTTATTATAAAAATATGTTTTTTTTTGTAGTTGTTTTGTTAATTTTTTAATCCATAGTTTTACATGTTTTTTTTTATTTAAATTTTTTAATGGAAAAATGTAAATCATAGCTTTATATATGAATAATGGTATTTCTTTATTTATAGAAAAAAAATTTTTATTGAATTGTTGATATTCATACATAATTTGAGAGAATTTTTCTTGATGATATTTTTTTTTGTTTTTTTGAGTATATATAATATAACTATTTTTTTGTATAAATTGATATTGATAAGTGTATAGTGCTTTTGAATTTTTTAAATATTTTTCTTTTTTTCCGGTTTTAACTTTATACAATGGTGGTTGAGCAATATAAATGTGTCCATTTTCTATTATTTCTGGCATTTGTCGAAAGAAAAATGTTAACAGTAATGTTCTAATATGTAATCCATCTACATCTGCATCTGTCATAATAATAATAGAATGATATCTTAATTTTTTAAGATTGTATTCTTCTTTCCCGAAACCACATCCTAAAGCAGTAATTAATGTAATCAATTCTGATGATGTTACTATTTTTTCAAAACGAGCTTTTTCTATATTTAAAATTTTACCTTTTAACGGTAAAATAGCTTGGTTTTTTCTATTTCTCCCCTGCTTTGCAGAACCTCCAGCAGAGTCACCTTCTACTAAATATATTTCTGATAAACAGGGATCTTTTTCTTGACAATCGGATAATTTTCCAGGTAAATGAGATGTTTCCAATGATCCTGTTCGACGAGTTATTTCTCGAGCTTTTTTTGCTGCTTCTCTAGATCGTGCTGACTGTATAATTTTAGTAACAATGATTTTTGCATCTTTAGGATTTTCTAATAAAAAATTCATCAAGTATTCGTTTAATAGTTTTTCTACTACAGATTTTACTTCTGAAGATACTAGTTTTTCTTTTGTTTGGGAAGAGAATTTTGGATTAAACATTTTAATTGCAATTAAAGCGGTTAATCCTTCTCTAGTGTCTTCTCCTGTAATTGTGACTTTATTTTTTCTGCTTGATTTTTCTTTCTCAGAAAAACAATTTAATGTACGTGTTAATGCAGCTCGAAATCCTGATAAATGGCTACCTCCATCTTGTTGTGGTACATTATTGGTAAAGCATAATATTTTTTCTTGAAATTTTGTATTCCATTGCATAGCGATATTTACTTCAATGTTTTTTCTTTGTTTTTTAAATATAAAAATTTTTTTATGTATTGGTTTTTTTTTATTATTGATTTTTTTTATAAATGATTTAATCCCTCCTTTGTGAAAATATTGAAATTTTTTTTGATTTCTAATATCTTTTAGTTTAATTAATAAATTAGCATTTAAAAATGATAATTCTTGCAATCTTTTTTGCAAAATTTCATATTGAAAAGTATTATGGTTAGTGAAGATATTTTTATTAGGCCAAAATCGAATTTTTGTTCCCTTTCTTTTTGTAATTCCTGCATATAATAATTTTTTTTTTGGATTTCCATTAAAATATTTTTGATAATATTTTTTTCCATCACGATAAATACACAATTCTAATTGTTCAGATAAGGCATTTACTACTGAAACACCTACACCATGTAAACCTCCAGAAACTTTATAAGAGTTATCATCAAACTTTCCACCAGCATGTAGCATAGTCATAATAACTTCAGCTGCAGATACTCCTACTTCTGGATGAATATCTACAGGTATGCCTCTTCCGTTGTCTCTTACAGAGACTGAGTTATCATAATGTATAATTACTTCAATTAAACTGCAATGTCCTGCTAAAGCCTCATCTATTGAGTTATCTACTACTTCAAATACCATGTGGTGTAATCCTGTACCATCATCAGTATCTCCAATATACATACCGGGGCGTTTTCTAACTGCATCTAATCCTTTTAATATTTTTATATTAGATGAAGTGTATAAATTTGACATATATTATCCTTTTTTTTGTATATGAAAAATTAATTTTAAATTGAAAATTATAGTTTTAAAGGCATAATTATATACTTGGTTTCTTTTTGCGTATCTGATTGAATTTGAATACTTGAAATTGGAGTGTCAAAAATAATATTAATTGTAGGAGTATTCAGAGCATTTAGAACATCTAATAAATAAAAAACATTTATAGAAAATGAAACATTTTTTTGCTGATATTTTATGTAAAAAGAATCACATGATTCTTCATCATCTTGATTGTTTGATGTTATTTTTAATAAATTTTCTGAAAAATTTAAAAAAACACCTTTAAAAGTAGTATTACATAAAATAGATGTTTTTAATAATGATTCTTTTAGTTGTTCTGTATGTAGTAAAATAGAGTGAGTATGTTTTTTTAAAATTACATCATGATAATTAGGAAAATTACCATTTAATAATTTTGTTATTAACAAATTTGTATCGAATTGAAATGAGACATAATTAGAATCAATAGTCATGGAAATTAAGTCGTTTACATAAGTTAATAATCTGTTTAATTCTAATACAGCTTGTTTATTAACGATTATAGAAAAAGAAGATATCTCAGCATTTAACATAACAGTATACATAGATAACCTATGTCCATCAGTTGTGACTGTGTATAAATAAGATTTTTTATATTCAATTAACATTCCGTTTAAAGAATTTCTGACATCATTATGTGCTATGGAAAAATAAATTGATGAAATGATTTTTTTTAATATTGTTTGTGAAATAAAAAATTTTTTTGTTTTTTGAATTTTTTTAAATTTTGGAAATTTTTTTTGTGATAAAGTATTTAATTTAAATAAACTGTTAAATATTTTTATATGCATTTTTTTGTTGATTAAATGAAAATGTAATTCTTCATTGCGTTTGATATTACGACAAATACTAAATATTTTTTTTCCAGATATTGTAACGCATCCTGAAGTATAGAAGATAAAGTATTTTTTGCGTATATATGTATGTAATTCAATTTCTAATGTAGAACTAGTTAATTGTAATATATTTTCATTAATTTTGATAATTACATTTTCTAATATTGGAAATACGGCATTTTTAGTAATGATTCTATTGATTTTTTTAAAAGAATTTAAAAAATCATTGTTTTTAATTTTGAATTCCATATTTTATATGTTTAATTGATTGAATAAGTATAAAAAGTCGTAATAAATTTTATTTTTTTTTTTTTTTAAATAATTGATTTTTTTACAAGCGTGTAATACAGTAGTATGATTTTTTTTGCCAAAAGCTTTTCCTATTTCGGAATAGTTATAGTCAGTTAACTTTTTTATTAAAAGCATAGCAATTTGTCTAGGCTCTACAATAGATTTTCTTCTCTTAGAAGAAATAATGTCTGATTTTTTAATATTAAAATAAGCAGCAACTTTTTTTTGAATTAAATATATATTCATGCTTTTTTTTTTGTTTTTTTTTAATTGATTTATTTGTTTTTTTATGAAAATTTTTGTCATTTTTTTTTTTTTAAGAATTAATTTTAAATGTATTTTTTTTAAAAAAAATATTAATTCTTTTATATTAGCACACATTTTTTGTGAAATATATTTTGCCATTTTATATGATAATTTAATATTATTATTATGAGCTTTATTTAATAAAATATGTATTTTAGTTATTAACTCCGGCGGATTAATTGATGTGATTAATCCTGATTTAAATTGAGATGGTAAATTTTGTGATATTTTTTTTATTTGATTTATACTAAAATTTGTCGTTAACACAATTTTTTGATTTTTTTGTAAGAATTTATTTAATATATTAAATATTTTTTTTTTTTTTTTATAAAAGAAATATTGAATATCATCTATTAATAAAGTTTCTATAGAACTATAGAAATTTTTAAAATGGATTATAGAATTGTTTTTTAATGAAAAAATCATATTACGAATAAAATTTTTTGCATGTATATAAATTATTTTATGATTATGATTTTCTGTTAAGATTTTATTGCCTATAGCATGAAGTAAATGTGTTTTTCCGCATCCAGCATTTCCACATAAAAATAATATGTTAAAAAAATTTTTTGATTTTTTAGAAAACATGTATGCTGCATAACGCGCTAATTGATTTGATGTACCTTCAATAAAATTATTAAACTGATAGTTAAGTTGAATGTCATTTTTTGAAAGTAGTTTTTTTTTGATAGTTTTAATATTATTTTAAATTTTTAATTTTTTAGTTTGTACTGATTTTTGTTTTTTAATATTAAAAATCTCATATAAAAATATGTTTTATGTTATAAAATGGTCATTATCTATATTATTTAATATGATGATTTTTAGATTTTTTGATATTTTACGTTACGATTAATATATATATAATTTTTTTAAATGTATATAATAATAATTATATTTTTGATTTTTTTTAAAAGTTTTGATGTGTTGAATTTTAGTAGTGAATGTTATTTTAAAAATTATATTAAATATATATTAATAATAGATATGTGATGTTGTTTTTTTATGATATTCTGTCAATTATTTAAATATTTTAATTTAATTAAAAATCAAGATAAATAATTATTATCTTAGTATTTTTATACTAATAATATATTTATTTTTTAGATTGTTATTTTTGTGTATTTTTGAAAAAATATTATTATAATAATATTTTATTTATATTAAAAATATTTTTTTAATAAATCTAATTTAATCAATTTAAACATGTTATTGTATATCATGATATAATTATCACATAATATACAGATATTTTATTGTTTAATCGATACATACTTGTGTATGTTGCTTGTATAAAAATAGGAATACTTATATGAAACGTACTTTTCAACCTTCTAATATTAAACGTAATCGTACACATGGTTTTCGTGCTCGTATGTCATCTAAAAGTGGCCGAGATATTTTATCGCATAGACGTTCAAAATTGCGTTCAGTATTATGTGTATAAAATAATTTTATAAAAGTAATGAATATGTCACGATTTTCTTTAAAAAAAAAATCACGTTTATTATTAAACGTTCAATTTCAAACAATTTATAATAAAAATTATAAAATTCATACAAAAAATTTTTTGATGTTTATGTATACAAATTATTTACAATTTCCTAGATTAGGAATTTCTATTTCTAAAAAAAATGTTGCACGGTCACATGATCGTAATCGAATTAAACGTCTTGTTAAAGAAAGTTTTCGATTAGTACAACATAATTTATTATTGATGGATTTTATAATAATTGTTAAAAAAAATATTCATTTATTAAAAAATAATAAAATATTTTTTTTTTTAAAAAAATTATGGTCTTACAAAAGCAAAAATAATGTCTTGAATATAAATAGATTATAACATAAATTTATATATCATTAATTTTATGATAATTTTTTTTAATTTTAAGTAGTGAGAAAATTTTATGATATATCTGAAACGTATTTTTTTTATAATATCTTGTATTGTTTTTTCTTTTTTGGTGTGGAACTTTTGGAATACACATGCTTCTATAAATCAAAATAATATAAAGATAAATAGTTTTGTACATAAAATTTATGACATTAAAAATAATAGTAATATTCAATTGAATAATATATTGAACGATTTAATTTTCTTGAATATTAATTTATTAAGAAATCTATCTGGATCTTTAAATACATTAAAAAATAGTGATTTTTTAAATAAAAAATATTTAGTAATTGATTTTACAATTATAAAAAATTTTTTTTATGAAATAACTAGTAAAACATGAAATAAAAATAATTTCAATATTACAAAAAATAAAATTATCGCACAGTGTAAAACATTTTACTTTATGTATATTGTTGTTTATTTTTTGAAAATAAAAATGTTAATACAACAAAATTTTATTTATAATTTTTTCAATAAAAATTAATTCTTTAGTACATTATTTGTATGGCATAAGAATAGATGGTATATTTTATACAATAATATACATTTAATATATAATTTTTTACGGGGTATATTATAAGAAATTTTTTAATTAATATTTTTTAAAAAGTTTTATATATAAAGAATTATCAAGTAACTGTTTTTAATACTTATAGATATTATTAAAATTTTATTTTTAGTAATATTTGGTATAAAAAATATACATATCATAATTAACATTAACTGGATAGTTATAATGCAAAGAAAATTTTTAACAATTTGGATTTCTCATATTTATAATCAATTTGTCATTTTTGTAAATAAAGTTAATAGTAGTATTACATTAATTAAATTATTGTCAAAAATATATCATTTTCAATTTTATTATCTTTATAAATTGTTTAGTAATGCGTGGTTAAGCACTATAGTAAAAAATGTTGTGTTATTTTTTTCAAAAAATTTGCAATTTATAACAAAATACGCAAAATTAAATATAATTTCCTACCCTATTTTCAGGTTGTTGGTCTTTTTTTATGGGTTTTTTCATAATTGGGGTATAACTATTATTTTTGTAACTATTTTAGTAAAGATAATTATGTATCCGTTAACTAGATTACAATATGTATCTACGTTACATATGAAAGCTTTACAACCAGAAATACAGAAAATAAAAAATCAATTTTGTAATGATTCAAGAGTAATAAATAAAAAAATTTTATCTTTATATAAATTTAAGAAAATTAATCCTTTTTTTAGTTTTTTATCTATAATGTTACAAATACCTATATTTTTATCATTTTACTATGTATTAGTTTCTTCAGTAGAATTAAAGAACGCGCCTTTTATTTTTTGGATTACAGATTTATCTAGTTACGATCCGTATTATGTATTACCGATTTGTGTGATTTTGAGTATTTTATTAACTCAATATCATGAATTAAGTTATAATAATATTATCAAAAAGAAAAATTTTTTATGTATCATGCCATTTTTATGTACTTTTTTTTTATTTTGGCTTCCATCTGGTTTGATCTTGTATTATATAACGAGTAATTTAATGACTTTTTTGCAGCAATGGATTATACGTAGAAATTTTTTTAAAAATAATAAATATAATTAATAATATTTATATAAATAAAAATTAATTATTATATTAAGCAAATAATTTTTTATATTTTTAGAGTATGAATAAAGTATGATATTTAATGAAACTATTGTAGCTCCAGCTACGGCTTTTGGTCGATCAGGTATTGGAATTATAAGAATTTCTGGTTCTTCTGTTTTAAAAATAATGAAAAAATTTTTAAATATCTCCATGAAAGAACGTTTTGCACATAACGTATCGTTTTTAGATTTTCAAGGAAATATTATTGATCATGGCATTGCATTGTTTTTTCCTGCCCCTAAGTCATTTACTGGAGAGGATATTTTAGAGTTTCAAGGTCATGGAAATCCATTTTTATTAGATATAATTATAGAAAATATAGTACGTATGAATGACGTTCGCTTAGCACGTCCGGGTGAATTTTCGGAAAGAGCTTTTTTAAATAAAAAAATAGATTTAATTCAAGCTGAAGCAATTAGTGATTTAATTAATGCACAATCTAGATTATCAATACAAGCTTCTTTACTTTCTTTATCTGGTAGCTTCTCAAAAAAAATATGTTTAATTATTGACTTATTAAAAGTTTTTTATTCGCAAATAGAAGCTATTATTAATTTTCCCGATGAGATGGATGCTCCTTGTGATCGCTTAGATTTCATGCCTAATTTGACTAAAATTATTGTATTATTACAAAAGCTGACAGATACAGCGCGAAAAAGTCATGCTTTACAAAAAAGTATAAAGATTGTAATTGCTGGACTACCTAATGTAGGTAAATCTAGTTTATTTAATTATTTATCTGATCAACAAATTTCTATTGTTACGGATATTCCGGGTACTACACGTGATTTAATGTGCAAAGAGGTATGGTCAAATGGTATATGTTATGAACTTATAGATACTGCAGGTTTACGTAAAAGTCAAGATGTTATTGAAAATATAGGTATCCAGTTAGCAGAAAAAAGTATTTGTAGCTGTGATCATATTTTTTTTGTTTTGGATACTTTGCATAATCAGAAAGAAAATAACAAAATTATATTAAAGAGTATTAAAAATTTACGTATTAATCAAACTATTACATTTATTTTCAATAAAATAGATCTTACTGAACAAAAACCACGTTTAGAAACTATATATCAGAAGTTTCAATGTATTTATCTTTCAGTTAAAAAAAAATTAGGGTTAAATAAATTAAAAAAAGTAATTAATACAATTTTACATACTAACAATAATGTTGAAAGTGTTTTCTTGGCAAGACGTAGACATGTTTTGGAGTTAGAAAAATCGTTAAAATATTTAATGCAAGGAAAAAAAGATTGGTATAGAAGTAATAATATTGAATTATTGTCAGAAAATATACGTTTGTCGATGAATTGTTTGTTGGGGATTACAGGTCATTTTAGTAATGATGATTTATTAAATAAAATTTTTTCTGATTTTTGTATTGGAAAATAAAAAATTTTTATGAATGAATATGTTTATATAAATATGCCCGGAGGCGGAATTGAACCACCGACACGGGGATTTTCAGTCCCCTGCTCTACCGACTGAGCTATCCGGGCATTAAAATGATTAAACATTAAAATGTTTGTTTTGTCAATATTTTTATGAAATAAAATTTTTAAAGTCGTACCATGAAACCCTGTTTACAGTAATGTGCTGATTAAATTGTTAGTAGAATTTTATGTGATATAAAATCTATTTTTTTTTAATATATGCATTATGTGGTTATATTTGAAAATATAGTTGATATATGTAAACATATCATTAATTTTTTTTAATTTTCTGATGGTTTTTTTAAAAAATTAAATAAAAATTAAATATACCCTTGAAATTCTTAATATAGGTCCATATATTCTTAAAATACAAGAGTATATTAACAAAAATATTGGTTTACTCACTGATTACGTAACACGACAACGCGTATTTTACTAGAGAGGATCATATTATGAAGCTTCGTCCATTGCATGACAGAGTAATTGTTAAACGTAATGAAGCTGAATCAAAATCTGCTGGTGGTATTGTTTTAACTGGATCTGCAGCTGGAAAATCTACTCGAGGAGTAGTTTTATCAGTAGGTAAAGGTCGAATTTTAGATAGTGGAATTATTAAAAAATTAGATGTAAAAATCGGTGATGTTGTTATATTTAATGAAGGTTATGGTGCAAAAACTGAAACTATTGATAATGAAGAAATATTAATTCTGACTGAAAGTGATATTTTAGCAATTGTAGAAGAATAATAATTTCATAATCATATTAACTAAAAATTTTAAATTTTGAGGACATTTCAAATGGCAGCAAAAGACGTAAAATTTGGTAATGAAGCTCGAATTAAAATGCTTCGAGGTGTTAATGTTTTAGCTGATGCAGTAAAAGTTACACTAGGTCCTAAAGGTAGAAATGTTGTATTGGATAAATCTTTTGGTCCACCAAGTATAACTAAAGATGGTGTATCTGTAGCACGAGAAATTGAATTAGAAGATAAGTTTGAAAATATGGGTGCTCAGATGGTTAAAGAAGTTGCTTCTAAAGCAAATGATGCAGCTGGTGATGGAACTACTACTGCAACTTTATTAGCTCAGTCTATAGTAAATGAAGGTTTAAAAGCAGTAGCTGCAGGAATGAATCCTATGGATTTAAAACGAGGTATTGATAAAGCAGTAATTCATGCTGTTGATGAATTAAAAAAAATATCAGTTCCGTGTTCTGATTCAAAAGCGATTACACAAGTAGGTACTATATCTGCTAATGCAGATGAAAAAGTTGGTAGTTTAATTGCTGAAGCTATGGAAAAAGTTGGGAATGATGGAGTAATTACTGTTGAAGAAGGTACCGGTTTACAAAATGAGTTAGAAGTAGTAAAAGGTATGCAATTTGATAGAGGATACTTGTCCCCTTATTTTATTAATAAACCCGATACTGGGTTGGTAGAATTAGATAATCCATATATTTTAATGGCAGATAAAAAAATTTCTAATATTCGTGAGTTATTACCGATTCTAGAATCAGTAGCTAAATCTAGTAAACCATTATTAATTATTGCAGAGGATTTAGAAGGAGAAGCTTTAGCAACTTTAGTAGTAAATTCTATGAGAGGAATTGTTAAGGTTTCTGCAGTTAAAGCGCCTGGTTTTGGTGATCGTAGAAAAGCAATGTTACAAGATATTTCTATTCTTACAGGAGGTTCGGTTATATCAGAAGAATTAGCTATGGAATTAGAAAAATCTTCTTTAGAAGATCTCGGTCAAGCAAAACGTGTAGTAATTAGTAAAGATGCAACTACTATAATTGATGGTAATGGTGACAAAAATAGTATTAAAGATCGTATTCATCAAATTCGACAAGAAATACATGAAGCTACCTCTGATTATGATAAAGAAAAATTAAATGAACGTTTAGCAAAATTGTCTGGTGGTGTAGCGGTATTAAAAGTTGGTGCTGCAACTGAAGTAGAAATGAAAGAGAAAAAAGCTCGTGTAGAGGATGCTTTACATGCAACTCGAGCAGCAGTAGAAGAAGGAGTAGTACCTGGAGGAGGTGTTGCTTTAGTAAGAGTAGCAGAAAAAATTTCTCGTATTAATGGTCAAAATGAAGATCAAAATGTAGGGATACGAGTTGCTTTGCGCGCTATGGAAGCTCCTTTACGTCAAATTGTTGCGAATTCTGGTGAAGAACCGTCAGTTGTAACTAATAATGTAAAAGATGGACGTGGTAATTATGGTTATAATGCAGCGACTGATGAGTATGGTGATATGATAATATTCGGTATTTTAGATCCTACAAAAGTTACTAGATCTGCATTACAATATGCAGCTTCAGTTGCTGGATTAATGATTACTACAGAATGTATGGTTACAGATCTTCCTAAAGATGAAAAATCTTCGTCTGATTTAAGTACTCCACCAGGTGGTGGTATGGGCGGCGGTATGGGCGGTATGATGTAGGTTTTTTAATTTTAAATGAATTAAAAATTTTACTACAGTAAAAATAGAAATAATGTAATTACACTATTTTATATATACTGATAGTCTCCTTGTTCTCTGTAATAAATAAATATGAGAACAAGGGATTATATTTATATTGTGAGATATATGTTATGACAACTTATAGCGGTACTTCTTTAAAGTCGGGTTTAAAAATTTTAATAAAAAATCAACCATATGAAATTCAATATAGTGAATTTATAAAACCAGGAAAAGGACAAGCATTTGTTAGAATTAAATTAAGACAATTATTGACTGGAAAGATATTTAGTAAAACTGTTAAAGCAACAGATGTTTTTTATTCTACTGATATTACAGAAATTACTGCAATTTATTTATATAATAATGGATTTATTTGGGTATTTATGAACAAGAAAAATTTTGAACACGTCCATGTTTTAAAAAAGTTTTTATATGGGTGTGAAAAATGGTTAATAAATTCTTCTAGTTGTAAAATTATTTTATGGAATAATTCTCCTATTTCTGTTCATACCAATACATTTATAAATTTAAAAGTTCAAGATATTGATATTACAGTAAAAGGAGATACTATGAATTCTACTAGCAAATTAGTTTTTGTAGAAACAGGCGCTTCTATTCGTGTTCCTTTATTTATTAAAAAAGGTGATTTTATTAAAATAGATACTCGTCTTGGAAAATATATATCTCGTATAAATCATTAATGCAATGGTTATAATATTTATTATTAATAATTAATGTTGGTTTATTTGTACATTTTTTCTATAACTCTCCCATTCAAATGTTAACCATAAACTATTTCCTAAACTCATTCTATCGAGAACTCTTTCCCCCAATAGACTATTTAATTTTTTATGGTTTAAATTAGACAAAATACCAGTAGGTTTTTGAGAAGATGATCTTCTATCTATAATCTGGTTAATAATCATTTTTTCATATCTAGATTCTATTTGCATTCCAATTTCATCGATTATAAGTAAGTCTACTGTGCTAAAGTTATGCAATAATTTTTCTTCAGTTATCTTTGAAGACGTCTGATTAAAAGTACTTTTAAGGGTTGACATAAGATCTGCAACTGTGATGATTAATATATTATTTCCTCGTAAAATTAAATAATTTCCAATAGCTGAAGCTAAATGATTTTTTCCTGTTCCAGGTCGACCTGAAAATATAAAACTAGAAATACTATTTTTAAAATTTTCAGCATATCTTCGGGCAGCACACAGAACTGTTTTATGTCCTTCATGATTTATTTTATAGTTTTCGAAAGAACAATTTTTATATAATTCTCGTATTCCAGATCGACCTAAAATTCTTTGTATTTTTGTAGCTTTATTTTTTTGAATAACAGATTCAGAATATTTTTTTCCTTGTTCTTGGTTCCAAGATAATAACTCCTTATCATTAAAAAATTTTGGTTCTATATAGGAAGGCATGATTTTTTTTAGTTTTTTTAAAAAATTATTCATTTATAGTATTTATTTCTCCATGTTTTATTAGTGCTAATATTTATAGTAATTTTTAAAAATTTTTTTTATTTCTTCTTTAAAACATAATTTTAACTATAACTTTTATGATATAATAATTTTTAATTGACGATTGTTTTATGTGAATGTTATTAATTATATGTTATTATAATCATAAACATAAGATTTTATTAAATGTATAGTATATGTAATTTTATAGATTATATTTGATGTACTTTATTAAATTATATAATTTTTTATATAAAACAATGAAAATGATACTATTCCTATTTTTTTATTTTTTATTAATTTCCATGTTTTAGGTATATAAATATTATTATCTATGTGTTCAATATATATGATGGAATCTTTATTAATCCAATTATATTGTTCTAAATACTGAATAGATTTATTAAGCAATATTTTATTGTAGAAAGGTGGATCCAAATAAATAATATCATATGGTGTACCATTTTTCTTTAACCACCATAAAGTATTAGTATGAAAAACTGATATATTGGTAATAGAAAAAATTTTTAGTGTTTTTTTTAGTTTATTAACTAGAATATACTTTTTTTCTAAAGCTGTAACTGATGTAGCTAATCGAGATACTGATTCTATACTTAAGTTCCCGCTTCCAGAAAAACAATCTAAACATATGGAGTTTTTTATATATTGCTGTAACCAATTAAATAATACTTGTTTAATACGATTTCTAGTTGGTCTTACATTTATTTTATTAACTGAATGTAATACTCTATTTTTTAAAAATCCACCAGTAATACGAATTTTTTTTTGTCTTTTTTTTTGTTTTTTCATTTTTGTAATTTTTTGTAGAATTTTTTAAATAAAATATTGTAAATATTATAATAATAAAAAATTGAGGTTTATATGTGTAATAAAAAAAAAATTTTTTTTCTAGTTTAAAATCTTTTTTTAAAAAAAAAAATCAGAATAATACTTCTGAAAATAAAAAAAAAACCTGTTTAAAAGATTCTTCTTCAAATTCATCTAATTATAAAATTAGTTCTTTTTTTAATAGTTATGTACATAGTACCAAAAATTTTTTTATTAATAAAATAAATAGTATTTTTTATGCACCAAAATTAGATGAACAGATGCTTAAAGAATTAAAAAATTTATTATTGTCATCTGATTTTGGAATAACTGCTACTGAAAAAATTTTGCATATATTCAAAAAACATATTAAAAGAAAAAATTTAATAAATTCTAAAAAAGCTATTATATATTTTAAAAATTTGTTATTAAATATGTTAGTTGTATCTAAAGATAAACGTTGTAGTATTTCTGAAGCTAAAATGCCATTTATAATTTTAATTATTGGAGTTAATGGTGTAGGAAAAACTACTGTTGCTACAAAATTAGCATATTATTATAAAAAACTTGGTTATTCTACTATGGTTGCTGCAGGTGATACTTATAGATCTGCTGCAATTGATCAATTAATGGATTTAGGTGCATTACATGGAATTCCAGTTTTTTCTAAACCTCTAGGTTCAGATCCTGCTTCAGTTGTATTTGACGCAATTAAAGAATCCATAAAACAAAAAAAGAATATTTTGATTATTGATACTGCTGGTCGTTTACATAATAAAAATCATTTAATTCAGGAATTACAAAAAATTAATCGAGTAATTAATAAATGTCATCCTACAGCGCCTCATGAAATATTTTTAGTACTAGATTCTGGAATTGGTCAAAATTCTATAGAACAGGCTAGAGTTTTTTCTTCCAATCTTCCTGTTACAGGGTCGATTATTACTAAATTAGATGGTACAGCTAAAGGTGGAATTATTTTTTCAATTGCTCATGAGCTAACAATTCCTATTTGTTTTGTTGGTACAGGAGACAAAATAACAGATTTTTCATCTTTTGATAGTACAAAATTTGTTGATAGTTTTTTTAATATTAGTTAAATCATATTAATTTGTTAATTTGTTAGTGGATTCATGGTTTAATCAGAATGCACAGTTTATATTGTACTTTTAGGATAAAATGAAAAAAATAAAACATCAAGTTCAAACAATCAGTTTTTTAAATATTGGCAGTTTAGATGCCTATATTCGTATGGCAAATTCTTTTTCTATATTATCGTCTAAAAAAGAAAAATTACTTGCAGAAAAATTGTTTTTTTACAGAGATATAGAGTCAGCAAAATTATTAATTTTATCAAATTTGAGATTTGTAATTCATGTTGCTAAAAATTATTCAGGATATGGTTTGCCACAAGCTGATTTAATTCAAGAAGGAAATATTGGTTTAATGAAAGCTATTAGGCGTTTTAACCCTAATATTAATGTTCGCCTAGTTTCATTTGCTGTACATTGGATAAAATCTGAAATTCATGAATATGTTTTAAAAAATTGGCGAATAGTAAAGGTTGCTACCACTAAAGCACAACGAAAATTGTTTTTTAATTTAAGGAAATCTAAGAAAAGATTAGGCTGGTTTAATCTTCATGAAATAGATGTTGTTGCACGTGAATTAGGTGTTAGTAGACAAGAAGTAAAAGAAATGGAAGCAAGAATGTCTGCTCAAGATATAACTTTAGATATTACACCCTCAGATTCTCAATCCGATTATTCTACAAATAACACACGCTCTTCTCTTTACTTAGAAGATAAAAAATCAAATTTTGCGATGAAAGTTGAACAAGATAACTGGGCCTTACATGCTTCTAATAAATTAAGTAATGCGTTACTAATATTAGATGAAAGAAGCCAACAAATTATTAAAAGACGTTGGTTAAATAAAAATAGTTCTAAAATTACATTACAGGCTATTGCTCAAGATTACGGAATTTCAGCTGAAAGAGTTCGTCAGTTAGAAAAAAATGCTATGAAAAAATTAAAAATAGCAATTGAAGCATAATTATTATTAATAACGTATTTTTTTGGATTGTTAGTATTTATTCTTGAATTTCTATTTCTTTTTTAAAAATAGTTAATCTATAAACATATTTCTTTAATATATGTATTTATATAAAGATTTTAACAATTTTTTTTCTTTTGATTTTTTATCATATTATAGCAAAGTATTGATTGCTGATTTTAGTAAAATCAATATATTTTTTACTATCAGTATGTTTATAATTTTATATTATTTAGAATAATATATTTTTTATAATATTAAATATTTTTTAAGTATTATAATATTTATAATGGTTTATTATAAATATTTACATAATAAATTAAATTTTGAGAGATTATATTAACAAGTAATCTTGTTTTTTTTAAATAAATAATTAATATTTTTTAAGTATTAATGAATATTAGGCGATAAAAGTACATATTATATATTTTAATATGTATTAATAATATTAATTGAAAAATATTTGATATCGATAAATTATATTAGAAATTTTTTATAATAATATTTTTTATGTATGTATGAAACTAATAGTTATCCATTTTAGATAACTTAAATAGTTAATTATTTTGGTGTTTGTTGTTTTTTGCATGAATATTAAAACAGGAAAAACATGTATGGCTATAAAAAATCATGTACTAGGATTTCCCAGAATTGGTACGCATCGTGAATTAAAATTTGCTTTAGAAAATTATTGGTCAAAAAAAATTACTTTACATGATTTATTAACAGTAGGTAAAACTATTAGACATAGCAACTGGAAATACCAAGCTGATTGTGGTTTAGATTGTGTAACTGTAGGTGATTTTGCATGGTATGATCATGTTTTAAACGTTAGTATGATGATTAATAATGTTCCTAAAAGACATCAAATAGATAAGTCTAAGTTAGACTTAGATACTTTATTTAGAATTGCTAGAGGGTCAAAAGTAATTGATAAAAATTGTTCTGCTTCTGAGATGACTAAGTGGTTCGATACAAATTATCATTTTATTGTACCTGAATTATCTTGTAATCAAAATTTTTATTTTGCCTGGAAACAGATTTTAGAAGAAACCGATGAAGCATTGTCATTAGGATATACAGTAAAACCAGTTTTATTAGGACCGCTTACATATTTATGGTTAGGTAAAGTTAAAGGAACTAACTTCTCTAAGTTAGACCTTTTAGAGAAAATATTACCTGTTTATAAAGAAGTATTAATGGAATTATCTAATAGAAATATTGAGTGGATCCAAATTGATGAACCTATTTTAGTTTTAGATATTCCTATAAAATGGAAGAAAGCTTTTATTGATGTTTATAAAGTATTAAAAAATAATAAAATAAAAATTATGTTATCTACATATTTTGGTGATATACATAATAATATAGATATAATTAATAAGTTATCAATTGATGGTTTACATATTGATTTAGTTGCAGGAAGATATGACATATGTCAATTACACAATTATTTTAACAAAAAATTCTTGTTATCATTAGGAATAATTAACGGACGTAACATTTGGAAAACAGATTTATTAAAATGGTATACGAAATTAAATTTATTTAAAAAAGTTAAACGCATCTTTTGGATTAGCACATCTTGTTCACTTCTACACGTTCCTTTAGATATATCACTAGAAGATAATTTAACAGATTTTGTGAAATCCTGGTTTGCATTTGGAATGCAAAAGTGTTTAGAAATATCTATTTTGTCTCGCGTACTAAATAAAAATTTAGATATAGAAGAAATACATCGTTGGATTGAACCTATTAATGCATATAAATCATCTAATATAGTTAATAATGTTGTAGTGCAAAAACGCGTATTGCAAATTTCTTCTGATCAAATGAAAAGAGAGCATGATTTTACTGCACGTTCGATTATTCAAAAGAAAAAATTAAATTTATCAATTTTACCTACTACTACAATTGGTTCTTTTCCGCAAACTACAGACATTAGAAAGTTAAGATTAGATTATAAAAATAAGAAGATTAGCCAATCAGATTATGAGAATAGTTTAAAAATACATATTAAAAATAATATTATTCAACAGGAAAAACTAGGATTAGATGTTTTAGTACACGGTGAACCAGAAAGAAATGATATGGTTGAATATTTTAGTGAGTATTTAGAAGGTTTTGTTTTTACTCAATACGGTTGGGTACAAAGTTATGGTTCGCGATGCGTTAAACCTCCTGTTATTGTAGGAGATATTAGTCGGATTACTCCTATTACGGTTATGTGGTCAAAATTTGCTCAATCATTAACTAATAAACCAGTTAAAGCTATGTTAACAGGACCAGTTACAATTTTATGTTGGTCTTTTCCTCGCGAAGATATTTCTAAAGAGTGCATAGCTCAGCAAATTGCTTTAGCCTTGAGAGATGAAGTATTAGATCTAGAAAATGCTGGTATTAATATTATTCAAATTGATGAGCCTGCTTTACGAGAAGGATTACCTTTAAGAAAATGTTACTGGGATTATTATTTATCATGGGCAGTTAAAGCATTTAAGTTATGTTCATCCGGAGTAAAAGATAGTACACAAATTCATACACATATGTGTTACTGTGATTTTCATGATATTATGCCTGCAATAGTAGATTTAGATGCTGATGTGATTACTATTGAAACATCTCGTTCAGATATGGATTTATTAGAATTTTTTAAAACATTTAAATACCCTAATGATATTGGTCCAGGAGTATATGATATTCATTCTCCAAACATTCCTACGGTTGATTGGATTGAAAAATTATTAATTAAAGCAGTAGAATATATTCCTATACAACAGTTATGGGTAAATCCAGATTGTGGTTTAAAAACTCGTAATTGGATGGAAACATTATTAGCTTTACAAAATATGATACAAGCTACTAAAAATGTTCGAAAAAAATTTTCAAAAGAATAAGTTGTAACATACATTCCACTTAATGCGATTTGATAAAATGTTAATTGTGTTTAGTGGTTTGTTTATAGTTTTTGTATATAACATATTTACTGAAGATTGCTGATTGTTTTTTATCTCATTAAACATATAATATATATTATATTTTTTATTTATTTTTATTTTTTATCTTTAGTAATATAAATATTATTTATATATTTTAATATAATATAAAATATCGAGCTGTTCATACAATCAGCTCGAATTTATATAATTATAAATTATTATTGATTTTTTCAGTAGCATTTAATAATTCGGATAAATTTGCTGCTGCTTCTTCAGGACTAATAGACGTAGTATTTTTTTTTCGTTGTGAGGAATTTTTGATTTTTGTTTTTAATCTTTTTTTATGATATTTATATCCTGTTCCAGCTGGAATTAATCTACCAACAATTACATTTTCTTTTAATCCGCGTAATTTGTCTTTTTTTCCAGCTACAGCAGATTCTGTTAACACACGTGTAGTTTCCTGAAATGATGCTGCCGAAATAAATGATTCAGTAGCTAAAGATGCCTTTGTAATACCAAGTAAATCACGAGAAAACCTTGCTATTTTTTTCTTTTTAGTTATGAGTTTTTTGTTTTCTAACATAATACTAGAATACTCTGTTTGTTCACCTGGTAAAAAATTAGAATCACCAGAATTTGTTATCGTAGCTTTTCGCAACATTTGTCTAATTATGACTTCAATATGTTTATTATTTATTTTTACACCTTGCAATCGATATACTTCTTGTACTTCGTTTACTATATAGTTAGTAACAGCTTGTATACCTCTTAATCTTAAGATATCATGTGGAGATTCTGGTCCATCGGAAATAGTATCTCCTTTTTCGACTCTTTCCCCTTCAAAAACATTTAATTGTCTCCATTTTGGTATCATTTCTTCATAAACGTTATTTCCGTTAAGAGGAGTTATAATTAATCTTCTTTTTCCTTTGGTTTCTTTTCCAAAAGAAATAATTCCATTAATTTCAGCTAAAATGGCTAATTCTTTAGGTTTTCTAGCTTCAAATAAATCTGCTACTCGGGGCAAACCTCCTGTAATATCTTTTGTTCCTGCTGATTCTTGAGGAACTCGAGCTAATGTATCTCCTGAAGATATTTTCATTCCATTATCTAACTGTACAATTGATTTTCCAGGTAAAAAATATTGAGCCGGCATATCAGTACCGGGTATAAATATATCAGAACCTGTTTTGTTAATAATTTTTAAAGAAGGTTTTAAATCTTTTCCTTGTACATTTCTTTCTGATGTGTCAAGTATGACAATAGAAGATAAACCTGTTAATTCATCGGTTTGTTTTGTAACACTTTGTCCATCAATTATATCAATAAATTGAATATATCCGCTTACTTCAGTAATTACGGGAATGGTGTGTGGATCCCATCGTGCAATTATTTCTCCGGATTTAACTTCTTCACCTTCTCCTTTTGTTAATATTGATCCATATGGTATTTTGTAACTTTCCTGTGTTTTTCCTGCTTCATCTATCATTTTTAATTCAACATTTCTTGAAATTATGACGATTTTTCCATCTGAGTTTATTACGGATTTTGCTCGATTTAAATGAATTAATCCATTTTTACGAATTTGAATACTAGATTCAGCAGCTACTTTGGAAGCAGCTCCCCCAATGTGAAATGTACGCATAGTTAATTGTGTTCCAGGTTCACCAATAGACTGAGCAGCAATAACACCTATTGCTTCCCCTTTATGAACTAATTTTCCTCTAGCTAAATCACGTCCATAGCAATGTGAGCATACTCCAAAATTTGTTTCACAGTGTACCACTGACCTTACCTTGATTGTTTCTATGTGATTTTTTTCTAAAATATTACACCATGTTTCATTTAATAATGTATTTTGTGGTATTAAAATTTTTTTGGAATCTGTATAATGAATGTCTTCTACAGTTATACGTCCTAAAACTCTTTCTCTAAGGGGTTCTTTAACATCGCCTCCTTCAATTAAAGGACTCATTAAAATTCCTTCGCGAGTTTTACAATCAGTTTCTGTAACTACTAAATCTTGTGCTACATCGACCAGTCTTCTAGTTAAATAGCCTGAGTTAGCAGTTTTTAAGGCAGTATCAGCTAATCCTTTTCTTGCTCCATGAGTAGAAATAAAATATTGTAGTACGTTTAATCCTTCTCTAAAATTTGCTGTTATTGGTGTTTCTATGATAGACCCATCAGGTTTTGCCATTAGTCCACGCATTCCAGCTAATTGTCTAATTTGAGCAGCAGAACCTCTTGCTCCAGAATCAGCCATAATGAAAATATTGTTAAAGGATTTTTGTTTTATTTCTTTTTGATTTTTGTCATAAAAAATATCATGTGATAAATTTTTCATCATAGCTGTTGCAATATTTTCATTTGCATCAGCCCATATATCTATTATTTTGTTATATCGTTCGCTCGAAGTCACCAATCCAGTCTGAAATTGTTTATGTATTTCAGAAACTTCTTTTTCTGCTTCTAATAAAATATTCTTTTTGTTTTTTGGTATAATAATATCGTTAATTCCAACAGAAACACCAGATTTTGCTGCATATGAAAATCCAGTGTACATAATTTGATCAGCTAAATTAACTGTTTCTTTTAATCCTAAAACTCGATAACAAATATTCAAAATATTAGATATATCTATTTTTTTTAATGTTTTATTTATTATTTTAAATGGTAATCCTTGAGGTATAATAGTCCAAAAAATAGCTCTACCTATAGTAGTTTTGACGATTTTTTTTTGTTCTATTAGATTATTGTCATTATTTTTAATATACTCGGATATACGAATATTAACGATAGAATGTAAATCGACTGATCCTAAAGCATACATACGCTCAGCTTCCTTAGAAGAAGAGAGTAACATACCAGATCCTTTTCCGTTGATTTTTTTTCGTGTCATATAATATATACCTAGAATTACATCTTGAGATGGAACAATTATAGGTTCTCCATTAGCTGGAGATAATATATTTTTGGTCGACATCATTAGTGATCGTGCTTCTTTTTGAGCTGATTTTGTTAATGGAATATGAATAGCCATTTGATCTCCATCAAAATCAGCATTATATGCAGCACACACTAATGGGTGTAACTGTATTGCTTTTCCTTCTATTAAAATAGGTTCAAAAGCTTGTATTCCTAATCGATGTAACGTAGGTGCGCGATTAAGTAAAATAGGATGTTTACGAATAATCTCTTCTAATATATCCCAAACAACAGGTTCTTCTTGTTCTACCATTTTTTTTGCAGATTTAATCGTTGTAGCAAGATTTCTTTGTTCTAGTTTTCCGTATATAAATGGTTTAAATAATTCTAAAGCCATTTTTTTAGGTATTCCACATTGATTTAAATGTAAATATGGACCTACGGTAATTACTGAACGACCGGAATAATCTACTCTTTTTCCTAATAAATTCTGTCGAAATCTACCTTGTTTTCCTTTAATCATATCAGCTAAAGATTTTAGAGGTCTTTTATTTGAACCTGTAATAGATCGACCGCGTCTTCCATTATCTAATAGTGCGTCAATTGCTTCTTGTAGCATTCTTTTTTCATTTTTTATTATTATATCTGGAGCTGATAATTCTAATAATCTTTTCAATCTATTATTTCGATTAATTACTCTTCTATATAAATCATTTAAATCAGAAGTTGCAAATCTACCGCCATCTAGGGGAACTAAAGGTCTTAGATCTGGGGGCAAGATAGGTAATACAGTTAAAATCATCCATTCTGGTTTATTTTTAGAAATTAGTAAAGATTCAATAAGTTTTATTCTTTTAGTAACTTTTTTTCTTTTTGTTTCGGAATTAGTTTTAAGTAGTTCTTTTTTTAATTTTAAGCAAATGTTTTTTAAATTCATTTTTTTTAAAATCTTTTGTATAGCTTCTGCACCCATTTTTGCTTCAAAATCATCCCCAAATTCGTCTATTGCTTGTATATACTGGTCTTCAGTTAGTACTTGATATTTTTCTAAACTAGTCATTCCGGAATTTATTACAATATATGATTCAAAATACAATACTCTTTCTATGTCTCGCAAGGGTATGTCTATTAGTAGACCTATTCTAGAAGGTAAAGATTTTAAAAACCATATATGTGCAATAGGAGCAGCTAATTCAATATGCCCCATTCTTTCTCGACGAACTGTACTTTTTGTAACTTCAACACCGCATTTTTCACACACTACACCTCTGTGTTTTAAACGTTTATATTTTCCGCATAAACACTCATAATCTTTTATAGGTCCAAAAATACGTGAACAAAATAATCCATCACGTTCAGGTTTAAAAGTTCGATAGTTTATTGTTTCAGGTTTCTTGACCTCTCCAAAAGACCAAGATCGTATAATTTCTGGGGATGCTAATGAAATTTGAATGGAATCAAATTCTTCGATTTTGTTTTTTTTTTTAAAGATTTTTAATATGTCTTTCATGGATTATTTCTTATAAAATATATAAATAGTTAGTAAAATAGGATGATAATAAAAATTTATATCTATGATTGAGTATTAAAAATAAATTTTTTATATTAATCATTGTTTAAGTCAATATTAATTCCTAAGGAACGTATTTCTTTTATGAGAACATTGAATGATTCTGGCATTCCTGGTTCCATTTTATATTTTCCGCTAACTATATTTTTATACATTTTAGTTCTTCCAGATACGTCATCAGATTTTACTGTTAACATTTCCTGTAATGTATGTGATGCACCATATGCTTCTAAAGCCCATACTTCCATTTCTCCAAATCTTTGTCCTCCAAATTGTGCTTTTCCACCTAAAGGTTGTTGTGTAATCAAGCTATACGAACCGGTTGATCTTGCATGCATTTTGTCATCTACTAAATGATTTAGTTTTAACATATACATGTACCCTACAGTTACTTTTCGCTCAAATTTTTCTCCTGTACGTCCGTCAAATAAAGTAATTTGTCCCGAGGTAGAAAAATTTCCCATTTTTAATAATTCTTTTATTTCATTTTCTTTTGCTCCATCAAATACTGGAGTAGCCATCGGCATGCCATTACTTAAATTTCGTGCTAATTTTAATATTTCTTTATCTGAAAATTCATGTAAATTAATTTTTTGATATGTATCATTTCCAAGATCATATGCTTTTTGTAAAAATTGACGAATGTTTGAAATTTTTTTATTTTTTTGGATCATATTATTTATAATATTCCCGATTCCTTTTGCAGCTAGACCTAAGTGTGTTTCAAGAATTTGACCTAAATTCATACGTGATGGAACACCTAATGGATTTAAAACTATATCTATTGGTATACCATCTTTATCATAAGGCATATCTTCAACAGGATTAATTTTTGAAACAACTCCTTTATTACCGTGTCGTCCCGCCATTTTATCTCCGGGTTGTATTTTTCTCTTTACCGCTAAATAAATTTTTACAATTTTTAAAATTCCTGGTGACAATTCATCACCTTGTTTTATTTTTTTGGTTTTTTCGTTAATTTTTTTAGCGAAATTTTTTTTTAATTTTTGATATTGATTTTTTAATGTATTTATTTCTTTTTCTATATGATTTGTGTATTGTATTTTTTTTTTGAAATAATCGTCTAATGATATGGTATTAAAATTATTTATAGATATGTTTGAATTAATTAATATATTTTTTATTCGAGTAATAATATTTATTTCAAAAATTTTTAATTCTTCATGAAAATCTTTTTTTGCTGTTTCTAAAAGCATCTCTTCTATTTCTAGTGTTCGTAGATCTTTTTTTATTCCATCACGAGTAAATATTTGTACATCAATAACTGTTCCGTTGACTCCGTTAGGTACTCGTAATGATGAATCTTTTACATCTGAAGCTTTTTCACCGAAAATAGCTCTTAATAATTTTTCTTCTGGTGTTAATTGAGTTTCTCCTTTAGGGGTAACTTTTCCTACTAATACATCTCCACTTGACACATCAGCGCCCACATAAATAATTCCTGAAGCATCTAATTTTAGTAAAGCAGTTTCACTTACATTTGGTATATCAGCAGTTATTTCTTCAATTCCTAGTTTAGTATCACGACATATACAGGATAATTCTTGAATATGAATAGAAGTAAATCGATCTTCTTTTACTACTTTTTCAGAAATAAGAATAGAATCTTCAAAATTATATCCATTCCAAGGCATAAAAGCTACACGCATATTTTGTCCAAGAGCCAATTCCCCTAAATCAGTAGATGGTCCGTCAGCAAGAACATCACCTTTTTTTATAGTATCGTTAATATTTACACATGGTATTTGATTAATACAGGTATTTTGATTAGATCTAATATATTTAGTTAATTTATATATATCTATTCCTGATTGATTTGCAGTAATATCTGTATGATTAACATTTATAATAATTTTTGAAGCATCTACATACTGAACAAAACCGCTTCTTTTAGCAATTACGGTAACTCCTGAATCTATAGCTACTGATCTTTCCATGCCTGTGCCTACTAACGGTTTTTCTGATTTTATTACAGGGACAGCTTGTCTTTGCATGTTTGCACCCATCAGTGCTCGATTAGCATCATCATGCTCTAGAAAAGGTATTAGTGATGCTCCTACAGAAACTATTTGCTGGGTAGATACATCCATATATTGTGCTTGTTTTTTGTGGAATAAACCAAATTCTCCTTTATGACGACATGTTACAAAATTTGTACAAAATTTACCTTTTTTATTGATTTTTGTATTGGCTTGTGCAATAATATAATTACCTTCTTCTATGGCAGATAGATACTTTATTTCATATGTAACTACTCCGTTTTTTATGATCCTATATGGTGTTTCTAGAAATCCATATTGATTAGTTCTAGCATATATAGATAAAGAATTAATTAATCCTATATTCGGTCCTTCTGGTGTTTCTACTGGACATACTCTTCCATAATGGGTTGGATGTACATCTCTTACTTCAAAACCAGCTCGTTCTCTTGTTAGTCCTCCAACTCCTAAAGCAGAAATTCTACGTTTGTGTGTAATTTCAGCTAATGGATTGTTTTGATCCATAAATTGAGATAACTGACTAGATCCAAAAAACTCTTTAATTGCAGAAGAAATAGGTTTAGCATTAATAATATCTTGTGGCATCAATGTTTCTAAGTCACTTGATGATAATCTCTCTCGCACTGCTCTTTCAACTCGAATTAATCCTATTCTAAATTGATTTTCTACCATTTCTCCAACAGATCGAACACGGCGATTTCCTAAATGATCAATGTCATCAATTTCTCCTTTTCCATTGCGTATATTTATTAATTTTTTTACTACATCTACTATATCTTTTTTGTCTAAGGTTCCAGATCCATATGTAGTATTACGACAAAGTGATTTATTAAACTTCATCCTACCTACTGGCGATAGATCATATTTTTCTTTAGAAAAAAATAAATTATTAAATAAATTTTCTGTAGCTTCTTTAGTTGGTGGTTCTCCCGGTCTCATCATTCTATATATTTCAATTAAAGCTGTATGTCTATCCTTGGTAGAGTCAATTTGTAGTGTATCTGAAATATATGATCCATGATCACGATCATTAGTAAATAAAATGTGTATTTTCTTATAGTTAAATTTTTTTATTTTTTTAAAATCTTCTTTGGTTAATTTAGTATTCGCGGAAATAAAGATTAATCCTGTATTCGGATCTATGTAGTTTTTGCTAACTGTTTTTCCGTAAATATATTCTTTTGGAACGTGAAGAGAAGTAATGTTGTTTTTTTTAAATTCTTGAATATGTTGATTAGTTATACGAGTACCTTTTTTAAAATATTTTTTTTTGTTTTTTATAACATCAAATGGTATTATTTGTCCTAACAATCTTTCTGGAACTAAGTCTATAGTGATTTTATTTTTTTTTATGTGACAAATATCGTGTTTAAAAAATTTTTCAAGAATTTTTTCAGTACTAAGATTTAAAGCATGTAATATAACTGTGATTGGTATTTTTCTACGACGATCTATTCTCGCAAACAAATGGTCTTTAGGGTCAAATTCAAAATCTAGCCAAGATCCTCTATATGGTATAATTCTTGCGTTATATAATACTTTTCCTGATGAATGTGATTTTCCTTTATCACTATCAAAAAAAACACCAGGACTTCTATGCAACTGAGAGACTACTACTCTTTCTGTTCCATTAACAATGAATGTTCCGTTTTTAGTCATTATCGGTAATTCACCCATATATACTTCCTGTTCTTTAATATATTTAACTATGGTATTTTTTGAATCTTTTTCGTAAACAATTAATCTTAGTTTCACTCTTAACGGAACGGAGTATGTTGTACCTTTAATCTGTGACTCTTGCATATCAAATATTTTTTTTCCCAGTGTATAAGATACATATTGTAATTCAGCACATCCGTTATAGCTTCGAATTGGAAAAATAGATTGAAAGGCAGATTCTAATCCTTGATGTTCTTTCGATTTAGACTGAATAAATTTTTTAAATGAATTAATTTGAATAGATAAAAGATATGGAATTTCTAAAATTTTTTTTTGTTTACCAAAATTTTTTCGTATACGTTGTTTTTCAGTGTGAGAGTAAACCATTATTTTCCCAGTGTATATGTTATAATGAAAATAAAAAATCTTTATTATATTTAATGTGTTTAAAATATAAATTTTAATGAAAATTAAAAATTGATTTTTAATTTTTATGATATTTTATACAAATAAATAATATTATTAATAGATTATATGTGTGTAAGGTAACGAACTGGTGACTTAATAATCACCAGTCACTGGTATATTGTATACTTTAATAAATTTAAACATTAATTGTATTTTAATTAATTTCTGCTGTAGCGCCAGATTCTATTAACATTTTACATATATTTTCTGCACTTTCTTTAGTTATATTTTCTTTAATAATTGTAGGAGCAGATTCTACTAAATCTTTAGATTCTTTTAATCCTAATCCTGTAGTACTACGTATTATTTTTATAATCGAAACTTTATTAGAACCTATGGTTTTTAACTTAACATTAAAAGAAACTTTTTCTTCTTTGGTTGATTCAACAGAATTATTGGCAGTGTTTAAAGGAATATTAGATGATATGTTAAATTTTTTTTCTATCATGGAAATTAATTCCATAATTTCTTTTACTGGCATTTCAGAAATTGTATGTAAAATTTCTTCTTTATTAATTGACATTAGTGTTATTCCTAAAATAGTCAAAAATATGTGAAAAAGTGTTGATTCTTATTTTAATTTACATGTAATTTGGTGGAGTAATCGTAGAAATTTTCCTAATGATATCTCTTTTAATAATAATACAAATTTTGTAATAGCTTCTGTGTGTGTTGGAAGCAAAGCTAAATCATTTATTTCTTTTAAATTAAGTATTTTATTTTCACAAATTGCATTTTTTATTTTAAAATGAGGATTTTTTTTATTAAATTTTATGAACAATCGACTAGCACTACCTGGATGTTGTAGAGAAAAAGCTACTAAAGTTGGTCCATTTAATGCACTAATAAGTTTAGAAAAATTTGTTTTTATTAAAGATTTTTGCAGAAGCGTATTTTTTACTACATATATTTTTACATTTAATAGTATGGATTTTTTTCGTAGTTTATTAATTTTATTTACTTCTATTTTGGATGGATTAGCTGTAATTATAGATAATGATTTTTTTGCAATATTATTAATTTTTTTAATTATTTCTCTTTTTTTATTTCTATTTAATGCCATTTTTTTATCCTATTTTATTATAATGTTTATAAATAATTATAAATAATTTATGTTATAAATGTAAGAATAGGAATATTTTATTGTTTATGATTATAGTTATACATTATAGTTAATTGTAAATGAGTTTTTTTATATAATAATATTAGTAATGATTACATACAATTGTATATTTTACAGAGTTAAACAATTAATAGAAATACCTGGACTCATAGTAGTAGATACACTGATTTTTTTATATAAAAATCCTTTTAATTGATTAGGTTTAGATTGTTTAATATTATTGTATAATGTTAAAAAGTTTTCATACAAATGAATTTCAGAGAAATTTATTTTTCCAAAGTTACTGTGTATAACACCGTTTTTATCGTTTCGGTAGTTTACTTTTCCTTGTCGTGCTTCTTGTATTGATTGTTTTATGTTTTCTGTTACTGTTCCGAATTTTGGGTTAGGCATAATACCTTTAGGTCCTAATATAGGTCCTAATTTTCCTACTATTTCCATAGTTTCTGGTGATGCAATTATTAAATCAAATATAATTGTTTGTTTTTTTATAATACTGGCTAGATCTTCCATTCCTACAAAATCAGCTCCATATTTTTTTGCTATTTCTACATTCTTTCCTGTAGCGAATACACCTATTTTTATTTTTTTTCCAGTTCCGTGAGGGAGTAATATAGATCCACGAATATTTTGTTCAGATTTTTTAGGATTAATATTTAAATGAAATGCAGCGTCAACGCTTTCTACAAAATTAGCAGATTTCATTGTTTTTAATATTTTTATTGCGGATTGAATAGTATAAGTTTTTTTTTGGTTTCTTAGTTTTTGATTGAATTTTTTTTTTTTTGATATTTTTGTCATAATTATTCCTGTATTACGGTAATTCCCATTGATGTAGCGGTCCCTTCAATAGTTTTTGCTATTTTATCAATATTTGATCCAGTCATATCTATCATTTTTTTTTTTGCAATTTCATATATTTGTTTTTTTGTAATTTTTCCTACAAATTCATGCTTAGGTGTTTTTGATCCATTTTTAATAGATAAACATTTTTTTAATAAAATAGAAGTAGGTGGTGTTTTAATAATAAAAGTAAATGTTTTATCGGAATATACAGTAATAACGACAGGAGTAAGAATTCCTTTTTCTAGTTTAGAAGTTTGTGAATTAAAATTTTTACAAAATTCCATTATATTAATTCCTTTTTGTCCTAATGCAGGACCTACTGGAGGACTAGGATTTGCCATTCCAGATAATACTTGTAATTTGATATAGGATGTGATTTTTTTTTTCATTATTATATTCTTTATTTGAAATGTGTATGATTTTTATTAACTAGCTTTATAAGTTTGTTTTTTTATTTAATATTTTTCAACTTGTCTAAAATCTAATTCTACAGGAGTAGAACGTCCGAATATTGATACAGATACTGTTAATCGATTTTTTTCATAATCTACAGTTTCAACGGTTCCATTGAAATCTGAAAAAGGTCCATCATTAACACGAATGTTTTCTCCTGGTTCAAATATTTTTTTTGGTCTAGGTTTATTACCAATTTTTTTTAATTTTTTAAAAATAATCTGGATTTCATGATTACTCATAGGAGTCGGTTTTTCAGAAGTACTACCTACAAAACCTAATACTTTCGGTAAACTTTTAATTAAATGCCAACTGTAATTATTCATAATCATTTCAATTAAAATATATCCTGGAAAAAATTTATAATCACTTTTTTTTCTTTTTCCTTTTCTTATTTCGATAACCTCTTCAGAAGGAACAATTATTTTTCCGAATATATTTTTCATTTTTTTTATTTTTTCGTTACTCAGTATTGACTGAGCTACTCTATTTTCAAATCCTGAAAAAGCTTGTAAAACATACCATTTTTTTTTATCTACACACAATTTTTATAACCTCTATGTTAGTATCCAAGATATAGCATGAAGTATGATTCCATCTAACATCCATAAAAATATAGATGTTAATGTTATTAACAATAACACCATTCCAGTTGTTTTACATGTTTCTTTATAAGAAGGCCATATTATTTTTGATAATTCTATGTTTACATCTTTGGTAAAAATAATTATTTGTTTTCCAGTGAATGTACTTAAAAATATACTAAGTAATAGTATGCTGTATATAATAAAAAATATAATTTTTATATTTTTAGAATACTGATGAATAAAAAAAATATAATTTAATATCATGCAACTAATAATTATTGTTATACATAACCACTTGATTCTTTCTGTATATTTAGTGTATATGTTATATAATTTATGAATATGCATAATTATAGTGCTCGAGTAAGTATATTTATATAAATATATTGTATTGAATATAATGATTTATTTTATTATTAATAATTTTATATTTAATAAAAATTAAACCTTTTTAATATATTAGTATTGATTTATTCATCATACAAACATATTGGATACTTAAACATAAGTAAGGAATTAAAGGACGTATTTTTTGTGTTTGATTTGTAAAAAATTTTATAAAGAATATGATAAATATTTATTTTTGCTGATACCTAGATTTGAACTAGGGACCTCATCCATACCAAGGATGTGCTCTATCCAGCTAAGCTATATCAGCATGATCTTTATTTATTATATAGAAAATTTCTATTTATAATAGATTTTTTATATAGCGGTCAGCGGGAATTGAACCCGCATCATCAGCTTGGAAGGCTGAGGTAATGTCCTTTATACGATGCCCGCTTTTGGTGGGAGTAGGATTCGAACCTACGAAGTCAATGACGTCAGATTTACAGTCTGCTCCCTTTAACCGCTCGGGAATCCCACCTTTATTATGCCGGCTACCGGAATTGAACTGGTGACCTACTGATTACAAGTCAGTTGCTCTACCTGCTGAGCTAAGCCGGCTTGAAAATTAGTTCATCACGTAAATTAATAATTATTATTATAAATAAATTGATGTAACTTAATATTGATTTTAGTTTATATTAATAAAAATAACAAGTTTTATTAAAAAAAAATTTAAATTTAATTATTTCCTAAAAAAATTTTCTTAATTATAACATATTTTTTGTAAAAACATAATTATTTTAGATTATGATAATATTTATAAACTCAAGAAATTTTTAAGTTAGCTTTATAATAATAAAATTATGTTTTAGAAGATTTATTTATTTTAAATAAAAAAATATATATGTATATTAAATTAAAAAAATTTTTTATATTGAATATGTAAATATATTTCGAGTATTTAAATAGTTCAATAAATGTTATAATTGTTAATGGAAATGATCTAATTTTTTTTTATTTTTTAATCAATAAAGAGTATTTTAAAATTTAAATAAATATATTATTTTTATTCTTAAATATATGACAGGAATATTTATTAATAGATATTATTAGTGGATGAAATAACAATAAACATTGTATTTGTATATAAATACAAGATTTTTTATGACATTATATATATTTTTTTTAAAATTTTATTTTAATTAAATTATTATCTTATACAGTTTGTAACTGTTATTACAGTTATTTTGAGTAAGTTTTTTTATGCGTAGTTTTATACACTATATTTTTGTAGTTATTATTACAAATAATAATAGTTCTTTATTGTTTATAATAATATTGATTTTAAATAATTATAATTAGGGTATATATGATATATATAATTAAAGATAGTAATAAGCCATATAATTATGAATCATATCATTTAAAAAATAAAATTAGAGTTTCCTTTGAAGTTTTTCCACCACAAAACAGTAAATTAGAAGAAAAATTATTACGTTCAATATGTGTATTAAATCAAATTCATCCAGATTTTTTTTCAGTTACAAATAGTATACACGCAAAAAATCGAGATAAAACATTTTTTGTTGTACAAAAAATTCGCGCTTTAACTAAAGTGAATGTATTTGCACATTTTACAACTATTGGTTTAAATAAGTCAGAAATACAGAATATTGCTCGTAAGTATTGGGATTACGGTATTAAACACATCATCGCTCTTCGTGGCGATTTACCAGATCAATATTCTCAAAAAATAATATATGCTAATGATTTAATTAAATTACTACAGTCGATACATGATTTTGAAATATTAGTAGCAGCATATCCTGAATTACATCCTGAATCTTGTAATATACAAGAGGATTTAATTAATTTAAAAAATAAAGCAGATTTAGGTATAAAAAAAGCTATTACACAGTTTTTTTTTAGTGTAGAAAAATTTTTAAGATTTCGTGATAATTGTATTAATATGGGTTTACCAATTACTATAATTCCCGGAATATTACCAATTTTAAATATTAATCAATTGAAAAGATTTTCTTGTCTGACTAATGTTTATATACCTAAATGGATTTTTAGTGCTTTTGACGAATATAAAGATGACTTGAATCAATGTATGGATTTAAGTGTTAGAATTGCTGTTAATTTAATTATTAGTTTATATAACGAAGGTGTTACAAATTTTCATTTATATACATTAAATCAATCTACTTTAAGTTTTAAAATTTGTCATCAATTAGGTCTAATCTAGTTAACGAATAATTTAATTGTGTTAATTAACATATAATATTTAACGTTTTTTTAAATAAATTGTTGTTAATATCAATTAAATTATATTTATTATTCAGATATTAAATATAATTGTATATATAGCATTTTTTAAGTTAGATACAATAGATTTTTATTTTTAATAATATTCATATTAATGAACAATATTTTTAATAAATTTTATAAACTTTAATATTAAGTATTAAATATAAGGTTTTAATAATGGACGGTCCTTTAGTAGTTAAAATAGGTGGTATATTATTACATAGCAATAATGCTATTCAACGTTTATTTAAAGAATTAAATATATACAGTATATCAACTAATACCAATATAATATTAGTTAATGGTAGCGGAATGTGTAGTAATTTTATTTTTTCTAAATCTGATTTATATATGCGGAATAATGATTTTTTTTCTTTTAAACAATTAAATACTAAAAATTTACTGCATTCTATAATACCAAATATAGTTAATGTACGTTTGTTAGCCTGGTCTAAAAAATATGGTATTGCAGGATATAGTATGTTTTTGCCAGATTTTTTTAGTTATTTAAGAACTTTAAGTAATGAGTATTCAGTTATTAAAAAATTTTTAAATCAAAATAAAAAAGAAGTATTAAAATATATAAAAATTATTTCTTTTTTTTTAAGTCAGTGTTTTATTCCTTTTATTTTTTCTTCTGGATTAGATTTAGAAGGTAATTTTTTTAACATTAATTCTGATGTAGTTGCTATGATATTAACTATTATATTTAATGGTCGTTTAGTTATATTAACTGATGTACGCGCTGTTTTAAATGGTAAAGGACAACGAATTCCCACTATTTTTTGTGAAGAAGTATATAGTTTGTGTAATGCAGGTATAGTTACTGATGGTATGATCATTAAATTACAGTCTGCTATGATAGTATCTAAATATTTAAAAAAATCAGTCGAGATAGCTAGTTGGCATAATCCAAATGATTTATTGAATTTATTTGAAGGACAATCAATTGGAACCAGAATCATAGAATAACACAAACAGGTTAATAAACTATATGAAGAAAAATAATATTCAAAGAACAGTGGTGTTAGCTTATTCTGGGGGATTAGATACCTCTGCTATCATACCATGGATAAAAGATCATTATAATTTTAATGTAATTGCATTTGTTGCAGATATCGGTCAATCTCGTCAAGATTTATATAATATTAAAGAAAAGGCTATTAGCTCTGGCGCATCTGATTGTTACATAGCCGACTTGAAAAATGAATTTGTAGAGCAATATGTATTTCCTATGTTAAAGATGGGTTCTATTTATGAAGGACAATATTTTTTAGGTACTGCTATTGCAAGACCTTTAATTGCTAAAGCTCAAGTAGATTTTGCTAATAAAATTAATGCAATTGGATTAAGTCATGGCGCTACTGGAAAAGGAAATGATCAAGTTCGTTTTGAATTAACATATTCCGCACTTAATCCTAGTTTAATTGTTATAGCTCCGTGGAGAGAATGGGAATTTAAATCTAGAGAAGATGTTTTACAATATGTACTTGAAAAAAATGTTATTACTAGTGTAACTAAAGAAAAAATTTATAGTCGTGATGAAAATATATTTCATGTATCTACTGAAGGAGGAATTTTAGAAAATCCCTGGAATGCTCCTGATGATAGTTGTTGGGTATGGACTCGGAATCCTAGTGATGCACCTGATAAACCAGAAAAAATACATTTGTTGGTTGAGAAAGGTTGTGTTAAACAAGTTAACTACGAATCTTTAAATGCATACAAATGTTTAAAAAAACTTAATAAAATAGGAAGTAAGCATTCTATTGGACGAGTTGACATGATAGAAAATCGTCTTATCGGAATAAAATCTAGGGGTTGCTATGAAACTCCTGGTGGTACAATTATATACTGTGCTTTAAGAGGTTTAGAACAATTAATATTAGACCGAGATAGTATGTATTGGAAAAACAAAATATCTTTAGATATGTCTTCAGTAATATATGACGGAAAATGGTTTACTCCGATTCGAGAATCGCTTCAACAATCTTCTGAAGTTTTATCAAATAGTATTTCAGGTGAAGTAATAATAGAGTTATATAAAGGATCTGTAACAGTTTTACAAAGAAAATCACAAAATACATTATATTCTAAGGAATATGCTACTTTTAGTCAAGATGACGTTTATAGTCAATTAGATGCGCAGGGTTTTATTCGTTTATTCTCTTTGCCGTCACGTATTCGAGCTTTAAATAGTAGAAAATAGCATATTATGTATTAATTTTATATTTTGAATGAGGTAAATATATGTCTTTGTGGGGTGGAAGATTTACTGAAGCATCTAATGTAAAATTTAAAAAATTTAATAATTCTTTACGTATTGATTATCGTTTAATACAAGATGATATAAAGTCTTCTATAGCATGGTCAAAAATATTATTGGATGTCGAAATATTAACTAATCAAGAACAACAGTTGATAGAAAAAACATTATGTTGGATTTTAAATAAATACATTAATAATGTTGAAAAAATAGTAATATCAGATGCAGAAGATATACATAGTTGGATAGAAAAATTATTGATTGATAAAATTGGTTCTATTGGAAAAAAATTATATACAGGTAGAAGTCGTAATGATCAAATTGCTACAAATTTAAAATTATGGTGTAAAAGAAAATCAAAGATTATTTTAAAAAAAATTGTTAAGTTGCAGCGTATTTTTTTAAATCAAGCATATTTACATCAAAATACTATCATTCCTGGTTATACACATTTACAAAGAGCTCAACCAATTACATTTTCATATTGGTGTTTAGCATACATTGAGATGTTAGAAAGAGATCGACTACGAATTTTACATGTAATTCAAAATTTGAATCTTTCTCCTTTGGGATGTGGAGCTATAGCTGGAACTTCCTGGGATATTAATAGAAAAAAATTAGCTTTGCTTATGGATTTTTCTGATTGTACAAAAAATGCTTTAGATAGTGTATCTGATCGAGATTTTATTATAGAGATTTTATCTGCAGCAGCGATTAGCATGATGCATTTGTCTCGTTTTTCAGAAGATTTAATATTTTATAATTCTGGTGAAGCTAATTTTATTGAATTATCCGATTCTATAACTTCTGGTTCTTCTTTGATGCCACAAAAAAAAAATCCAGATGTTTTAGAGTTAATACGAGGTAAGTGTAGTGGTGTGTATGGTTCTTTATTTTCTATTTTAGTCTTGTTAAAAGGATTACCATTATCTTATAATAAAGATTTTCAAGAAGATAAAAGATATCTATTCCAAGGAATAGACAGCTGGATAACATGTTTAGATATGAGTTGTATTGTATTAAATAATTTAAAATTAAATAAACTACGTTCTGAAAAATTAGCACAAGAAGGGTATAGTAATGCTACTGAGTTAGCCGACTATCTTGTGGTTAAAGGACTCTCTTTTAGAGATGCCCATCATATTGTCGGAAAAATTGTTGTAGAAGCTATTCGTCAAAATAAATATTTAGAAGAATTAGATTTATTATTTTTTAAAAAATATTGCGTGACTATAGAACAAGATGTATATAAATATTTAACTTTAAAGTCATGTTTAAAAAGAAAAAATGCAATTGGTGGAGTATCTCCGAAACAAATTAAACATTCATTAGATGCAGTAAAAAAGCGCTTGCTTCATCTTTCATAAATAAAGAATATTTTTTATAATATATGTTATGATAAAAATATTTTGTTAGTATCACGCGATATTTTAAATATCGCGTGATGTTATTAAAAATTATGTTAGATATATAGAAATTTTTGAACATAATTTAATTTTATTTTAATAAAATTTTTATAAATATATATGATATATATGCATAATATATAAAATCTTTTACATCATTTACGATGTATAATGATGAAGTAGGATTTTTTTGATACTATTATATAGTTTTTGATTATATAAATATTATTTATATAAATAAAAAATATTATTTTAAGATTTTTATAAATAATTAAATATTGAGTATATATGGTTTTTAAAATATCATTATTAATTTAAAATAAATTTTATGTAAAATATAAAGACAATTATTTTTGTTGTTTTTGGACATTTTTTAAAGTTATTTATTTTATTATAAATAATATTTTTAATTTATTAAATAAAATTGTTTAATATATTTTAATAATTTTAGATGGTTTTTTAGATATTTTATTATTATTAATAATAAATGAAATATTTTTTGTGTAATTTTTTATTTATATACATGCATCAAATAGATATAAAATATATAAAAATATTTATTATACATGTTGTTTGTAAATGTTATTTTATTAACGCATTATCACTTTGATGAATGTATTTTTTTAGGATTAAATACTGGTTAAATTATGATATATATATAACTTGTGTGTTTATTTTTTTTAAAATAAAATAGTATTTTTGTTTTTATGTATATATTGATATACGTCTAATTTTATTAGATTTTTATTTTTTTTATTAATTTTTATGTATAAACATACACTTAAGAATTATCTAAGAAACTTTTTAATATTTCCGACCTACTAGGATGACGTAGTTTTCTAAGTGCTTTTGCTTCAATTTGACGAATTCTTTCACGGGTTACATCGAATTGTTTTCCAACTTCTTCTAATGTATGATCAGTATTCATATCAATTCCAAATCTCATTCTTAATACTTTTGCTTCTCTCTCTGTTAATCCGGATAAAACATCATTAGTAATTGTTTTTAAGCTTTCTGACGTAGCTGATTCTAAAGGTAATTTTTGGTTAGTATCTTCGATAAAATCGCCTAAATGTGCATCATCATCTTCTCCTACAGGTGTTTCCATAGAAATAGGTTCTTTTGCAATTTTTAATACTTTTCTTATTTTTTCTTCTGGAATTAACATTTTTTCCGATAACTCTTCTGGCGTAGGTTCTCTTCCCGTTTCTTGCAATATTTGTCTAGAAATTCTGTTTAACTTGTTAATTGTTTCAATCATATGTACAGGAATACGAATAGTTCTCGCTTGATCAGCTATAGATCTGGTAATAGCTTGTCGTATCCACCATGTTGCGTAAGTAGAAAATTTATAACCTCGACGATATTCAAATTTATCAACTGCTTTCATTAATCCAATATTACCTTCTTGAATGAGATCTAAAAATTGTAATCCTCTGTTAGTATATTTTTTTGCAATAGAAATTACTAATCTTAAATTTGCTTCTACCATTTCTTTTTTCGCTCTTCTAGCCATTTCCTCCCCTAGAGAGATTTTTTTATTTATATCTTTTACTTGTTTAATAGTCAATCCTGTTTTTTTTTCTAGCTTCAGTAGTTTTTTTATACTATGATATATTTCTTTTTGTGCTATATATAGATTATCAGACCATGGTTTTTTTTTTTGAATAGCTATATTATACCATGAGTTACTAGTTTCTTGTCCTTTAAATAGTTGTATAAAATTTTTTTTAGGCATTTTACATTTTCTTATGCATAATTTCATGACTTTTCTTTCATGTATTCGAACTTTTTTAATCATTTTCCTCATACTTCTTACTAAATAATTAAATTGTTTTGGAACTAGTCTAAATTGTTTAAATATTTCGGATAATTCATGAATTGCAGTAATGGAATCTTTATGATTTCTGTTTTTTTTTTTTATAGTTTTATGGACAGTATGATATTGTTTTTTTAATTGCAAAAATTTTCTTTGTGCTAATTTAGGATCAATATGGTTATAATCATCCACTGCTTCTTCTATTGATGTAGTTTGCTTTTTTTTTTCATTTTTATTTTGGGATACATTAGTTAATGGAGTATCTCTAGTATTAGAGATGGTTTTTTTTATACTTAAATCTATAAAACCTGTAATTAATTCGGATAATCTGATGTCTCCTGATTCTACTCGAGTATATTGCTTTAGCAAATATAAAATTGCTTCAGGATATTCAGATATAGAGGATTGTACTTGATGAATTCCTTCTTCAATTCTTTTAGCGATATCTATTTCTCCTTTTCGAGTCAAGAGTTCTACGGAACCCATTTCTCGCATGTACATTCGTACAGGGTCAGTTGTTCTTCCAATTTCTGTTTCAACATTTGATAATACTTGAGCAGTTGCTTCTGCCGTTTCTTCATCGGTATCAGTAGGCGCTGTATTAATAATAATTTCTTCTATCTCGCGTGCTTCTTCCACTACATGAATTCCGAGATCTTTTATCATTTGGATGATGTTTTTTATTTGATCGGAATCAGTGATTTCATTTGGAAGATGATCGTGTACTTCTGAATATGTTAAATATCCTTGTTCTTTTCCATGAGAAACTAACATTTTTAATTGTGATTTTGGTTTTTTCTTCATAGGATGACATCCATTTATGTTGCTTAATTTGTTTAATAAGTAAATAATATATATTTTTTAAGTATAAAATTAACTGTATTTTATAATATTAATATATATGTTATTGTATATTAATAAATTACGATTTATCTTATAATATAAATTATTTGATATTTTTGAATATCAGATAAATTTTTTTAACTAGATGATTATTTATTGTATTTAATTTTTATTATTTTTTTATTTATATGCCATAATTTATTTTTTTCTATAAGATTTAAGCCGTATTTTCTCTCTAAAGCAATTAATTGATTATATTGATATTCTAAATGTTGTATTTTTAAATTACGTACTAACTCTTGTATTAAAGAGTCTATTTTATTTTTTTTAACCATGTATTCCCATGTACTTAAGTATTTAAAAATTTTTTCTAATGGAGTATATCTATAAAATTCGAGTAAATGTCCTGTTTTAAGTATTTTTTTTTTACAAATTAATTGTATTAATTCTATTAAAATTTTTTTTCCAATTATATTAAATTTTTTAATTTTTTCTATTTTTTCAATTGTTTGAGCTAATTTTGGATTTTGAAGGATTAGACTAATTAATAATCTCATGGTAGTAATTTTGAATGGTTTGTGTATTTTTTGATCTTTTTTGTTGTATGGTACAGTAACCAGTTTTTTTAATTGATAAGTATCCAGTATTCCAATTTTATTTCCTAATAATTTTCTTAAAAAAATTCTTACTGTTCGACTAGGTATTTTTTTTATTAAAGGAATAGTTATTTGACTCAATTTTATACAGTCATTAATACAGCTTAAATTCATGTTACTAGAAATATTTTTAAATAAATATGAATATAATGTTTTAGAATCTTTAATTCTATTTTCAAATTTTTCTTTGCCATCTTTAATAATAAGACTGCTAGGATCCTCATTTTTTGGTAGTAACATAAAATTTATTGTATAGTTATCATATAAAAAATTTAATGATAAATTTAATGCAATCCAGCTAGCTTGTTTACCAGCATGATCACCATCAAAACAAAAGATAATATTTTTACTGATTTTAAACAACATTCTTAATTGATATTGTGTAATTGTTGTTCCTAACAACGCTATTGAATAATTAATATTAAATTGTGCCAAAGAAATAACATCCAAATATCCTTCTACAACTAATAATTTTTCGGGTTTAGGATTATAACAATTTAATTCATATATTCCATAAAGATTTTTTTTTTTTTGAAATGTTATTGTTTCTGGTGAATTTAAGTATTTTGGATGATTATATTTAGCTAATACTCTAGCTCCGAAACCTTGAATATAACCATATTTATTTTTTATTGGAAAAATAATTCTTTCTTTAAATCGATCACATAATTTTTGTTTTTTATCTTGAATAGTTACACCGCAATCCATTATAATAGATCTATTAGTGTATTTTTTTTGTATATAATGTGTAATTTGATAATTATGTGAGGTAGCAAAACCTAAAGAAAATTTTTTTATCGTGGTTATGTTGATTCCTCTTTTTATCAAATATTGGTATGCTTTGTTCGGTAAATTAAATAAATTTTTTATATAAATTTTAGATATCTGACATAGTATATGATGAATCTTATTTTTATAAGAATGTTTTTTTATTAATTCACATTTATTTCGAAGAAATGAAATATTAATACCGTTTAAAGTAGTTAATTCAATAATACTATTTAAAAAATCTAATTTTTCATATTTCATTAAAAAATCTATTACATTTCCATGTATTCCACATCCAAAACAATAAAAAAATTGTTTTTGTGGACTGACAACAAATGAAGGTGTTTTTTCATTGTGAAAAGGGCATAATGTTTTATAATTGTTTCCAGATTTTTTCAGAGTAATATATTTATTAATCAATTCTATTATATCAGTACGTTCTATTAATTCATGAATAAATGTTTGAGGAATTTTTCCGTATATTTTTTTAATCATTGTATATTTTATTGAATTTTTTTGACCGTTATTATTTATAATAGACGGTCTGAATATTTTTAGGATATAAAAAAGTAATAATTTTTAGTACATTCTGATACGTTTAGCATTTTCTCGAGCTATTTTTTTAGCTAATCTTTTTATTGCTGATGATCTTGCTCGCTTTCTTTTTGTTGTAGGTTTTTCATAAAATTCTCTACGGCGTATTTCAGCTAAAATACCGGCTTTTTCACAGGATCGTTTAAATCTTCTTAAAGCAACATCAAAGGGTTCGTTGTCTCTTATTTTAATAATTGGCATGGTATTTTCCATAATATTTATTTAATTAATTTATCATAAATATGATAGTGATAGTATTTTTCGGATATAGTTTTATATAAATTTTTACTAGATATTATAGTTTAATATCTAGATAATAGTTTTTATATGTATGATATAAAATTATATCATACATATAGTACATGATTAGATAGATAATATATATTTAATAAACTTTGATAAAATTAATTACGTTAATGGATGAATATATGTGGATATTAGGAATTGAAACATCTTGTGATGATACTTCCGTGGCTATATATGATCAAAAATTAGGTTTAATATTTCATTCTACTTTGCATCAAAATAATGTGCATGAAAAATTTCATGGTATTGTTCCTGAGTTGGCCGCACGGGCTCATTTAGATAATTTATTTTTTTTGATTAAAAAAGTTTGTGAAAAATATTTATTTGATGATAAGTTTAATATTAAAAAAAATGTTTTTTGTGCGATTGCATATACAGTAGGGCCGGGCTTAGTGGGTTCACTTTTAGTAGGAGCTACAATTGCACATACTTTATCTTTAGCTTTAGATATTCCATGTATTGCTGTCAATCATCTAGAAGGACATTTATTTTCAGCAATGTTAACTGAAACAAACTGTTCTTTTCCTTTTTTAGCTCTATTGGTATCTGGAGCGAATACACAAATAATTAAAGTTGATAATTTAGGTCAATATACGGTATTAGGTAAAACATTAGATGATGCTGTTGGTCATGTTTTTGATTATATAGCAAAGTTGTTGGGTTTAGGATATGGAGGAGGGAAAAAAATATCTTATCTGGCAATACGCGGTCAAACTGGAAAATACTTTTTTCCTAGGCCTATGATCAAGCAGTCTAATTTGAATTTTAGTTTTTCTGGATTAAAAACACATGTTAAAAATGTTATCTTAAAATGTTCTAATTTATCATATGAAAAATATAACATAGCTGCTTCTTTTGAAGAAGCTGTAGTAGATACATTAATAATAAAATGTAATATTGCTATTCAACAAAATAATTTAAAAAATTTTTTGGTGTGTGGTGGTTTTAGTGCAAATAATTTATTAAGAAAAAAGATGAAAATTTTATTAAAAAAAAATAATATAAAAGGTTTTTTTTCTAAAGAAATCTTTTGTACTGATAATGCTGCTATGATTGCATATGTAGGTTTTTTGAGATATAGCTCAAATTTAATTTCTTGTGATAAATCCATAAAAGTATATCCTGCTCTATTGATTAATGATAGCATTTAATTAATTTTTCTTTATGTGAACTTTTTTTGATTAATTTTTAAAAATTAAATATAGAAAAACAAGATAGTTATTTTTTCTATTTTAAAATATATATTTATTTATATAAATAAATATTACTTTATTTTATAAAGTTACAAATTTTAGATTTTTATAATTTTATTATCAATATATTTTAATGTACTTATGTTATTTTTATAGGCGGTATTTTGAAAATTTATTTAGTTGGTGGGGCTATTCGAGATCGTTTATTAGGTTTTCCCGTGCATGATCGGGATTGGGTAGTTGTAGGAAGTACATCTGAAAAAATGTTAAAAAAAAGATATTTACAAGTAGGAAAAGATTTTCCAGTTTTTATACATCCAAAAACACGTGAAGAATATGCTCTAGCTAGAACAGAAAAAAAAAGTGGTTTTGGATATTCTGGATTTTTATTTGATTTTTCTTCAAAAATTACTCTACAAGAAGATTTAATTAGACGTGATTTGACGATAAATGCAATTGCTCAAGATAAAAAAGGAAACATCATTGATTTATTTAACGGTCAAAAAGATATTAAAAAAAGAATTTTACGGCACGTCTCTTCTTCTTTTGTCGAAGATCCTGTAAGAGTACTACGTGTAGCGAGATTTGCTGCAACATTGTCACATTTAGGTTTTTATATTGCATCAGAAACTTTGACATTAATGAAATTGATTTGCCAAAAAAAAGAATTATTATATTTAACTCCTGAACGAATTTGGAAGGAAACGTATAAAGGATTATGTACACGTAATCCTCACGTTTATTTTAAAATTTTACATCGTTGTAATGCTTTGTTTTATTTATTTCCAGAAATTAATTTTTTTTACAGAAAAACTAGTTTTTTTGATTTTCATTGTAATTATGTCAATATTTTACAATTAAGTTTAATGGAACTATCTAGAATTTCTAAATGTACTGCTGATGTTGACATTAGGTTTTCTTATTTTTTACAATTTATAAGTTATATTTATTCTGTTTCAGAAATTGATATTAAACATTATTTTTTTTATAAAAAACCTATTTTTTTAATAAAAAGTTTGTGTATGCGATTAAAAATTCCTAAAGAGACACAAAAAATTTTAATTATTGTATGCGGTTTTCATAAATTTTTACAAACTATTAAAATTCAAAATTCTACATTAATTGTTGATTTTTTTGATATTGTTGATGTATGGAGAAAACCTGATAGATTAAAAAAATTGATGTATTTAGATTTTTATGATTTTACTACTTATAATATTAAAAATAATTCTTTTGTTTTGGGAAAATTGTTAATATCTATGTTTTCGGTGATTAAAGATATTTCGGTTCAAGCGTGTATAGATACAAAATTATTTCGGGGAATTGCTATTAAACATGAATTATATCGTTTGCGAGTAGATAGTTTAAATAAATGGAGAAAAAATAACAAAAATTTTAAAATATTTTTATAATTTATGACCGCTTAAGAATAAATGTTATTTTTTTATATTTAAATATATTTAATATTTTTATAAATTTTATAAAAAAAACATATTAATTAATTTTATTAAAAAATATATTTTGTATGTTTATTGTACATAATAGTATATAGATAAAATTTATATTTTATATAAAAGCTAATACTGTTATTCCTGCTTGTATTTTATGTGATTTTTTTTTTAAATTATTAATTTTCTGTTTGCATATAATGTTAACTGTTGTTTCGAGATATATAGATTGATCATGCAAATTAGTATTATTTATTAAAAATAAAATTTTTCCTGCATAAATGTTTATAGATTCTTTATTAATTGGAATATAAGCATATTTTTGATTTTTTTTCTTAAAAATTTTATTTTTTATTACAATTTGTGCACCGTATTCAGATTGAATTATAAATTTTATTTTTTTAGGATAATAATTTTTTATTTGTCCATTGCATGGAGATACAATTATTTTTTTATTAGAATGAATTATTATTTTTTTTTGATTTATGATAGTATTTTTTATGTCAAAAATATTTTGAATAATTCCAGTAATTGGTGATAAAATATATCTTTTTTTTTTATTCATATATTATTTTTGTTGATTTATTATTTTAATGTATAATTATGGTTAATTTTTTTGATGATAGTAATTTCATTTATTTAAATGTAATTGATTATTTTAGTTTTTTATCTATGCATTTTTATGTATATTTTAGTATAAATATATATTATATAGAGAATTTTATGTAAGGAATTATAATTTTTTATAATAATTACTAATATAGGTATATGTATTATTAATTTTTTTAAGAGTTTTTTTAAAAAAACAGAACGTATAATCAAAGATTTCTTGATATTAATAATATTTTTCAATTATATTGATGTGTACAAAGATCAAATTATAACAATATTTTCATAATTATACCACGTTAAAACAATAAATTCACTTTTATATATTTTGTAAAACAAGTATTTTATATATTATGATTTATTATAATTTTATAGTTATTTATACAGGTGTATATGATGAAATCAATATATGATAAAATTATAAATTTGCGATTACAGTTAAAATATCATAATTACATGTACTATACGCTAGATACTTCAGAAATATCGGATTATATGTATGATAAATTACGTAATCAGTTAGTTAAATTAGAAAAAAAGTACGGAAAAAATAATTTGCTAAAAGTAGAACATCCTATATTAAAACAAATAGGAAGTAAAAAACTGCATATTTTTTCTGAATGTATACATAAAACTCCTATGTTATCATTGAAAAGTACTAATGAAATATCTGAAATTATATGTTTTGATGAAAAAATAAAAAAATATTTTAATTCTATTAATAATATAAAATATTATTGTGATCTTAAAATAGATGGTTTAGCTGTTAATTTATTATATAAAAATGGTATATTAATTTCTGCATCTACGAGAGGAGATGGCTGGATTGGAGAAAATATTAAAAATAATATTTATACTATTACTTCGATACCAAAAAACATAGTAGGTAATAATATTCCTGAAATTTTAGAAATACGCGGAGAAGTATTTATTAAAAAATCTGATTTTTTAGTTTTAAATCAATTTTCTATGTTAAATAAAAAAAAAGTATTTTCTAATCCACGTAATGCTGCTGCTGGTTCGTTGCGTCAATTAGATCCTCGTATTGCTAAAAAAAGGAAATTGATGTTTTTTGTATATGGATATGGTGTTTTTGCATCCAATGAAAGGATTAATAGTCATTATGATCGGTTAATGCAACTTCAAAAATGGGGATTTCCTATAAATAAAAATTATTCCTTATGTAATACCAGTGTGGATATTATTAATTTTTACAATAAAATATGTATTAAAAGATCAAAATTAGATTTTGAGATAGACGGTATAGTTATAAAAGTAGATTCGATTGTTTTACAAAAAAAATTAGGTTATACAGAGAAATATCCTAAATGGGCTATTGCTTTAAAATTTTTTTCTCAAGATGTAGAAACAAAAATTACAAATGTAACATTTCAAATTGGTAGAACAGGAATGATTACTCCTGTAGCCCATTTTTTACCAGTAAATATTTCGGGAGTAACAGTATGTAAAGCGTCTGTATATAATTTCAGAATACTAAAAAAGTTAAAGATTTGTATTCATGATTATATAAAAGTTTATCGTGCAGGAGATGTTATTCCTAAAATTAGGACTGTTTTAATTAATAAAAGAGATAAATTTGCCAAAAAAATTATTTTTCCAAAATATTGTATGTCATGTGGTTCAAAATTATTACATTCTTTTAATTTCACTAGATACTATTGTCCTTCTAATTTTTTATGCCCGGCACAAAAATTACAGAGATTGATATATTTTTCTTCAAAATCTGGCATATATATTAAAGGTTTAGGTCAAAAAAACATTATTAAATTAATAAATTATGGATATTTACATACTCCTGTTGATTTTTTTGTTTTGACTTATGATAAACTACGCATGGTACCAGGTATAGGAAAAAAGTTATCAAGTAAAATTATTAATAACATTAATTTTTCTAAAAACGTTCGTTTAGAAAAGTTTATTTGTGCTTTAGGTATTCTAGATGTTGGTGTTTCTATTGCAAAAATTTTATCTAAATACTATAAATCAGCTATCAAATTTATTAATACTGATTTTAAAACAGTATCAAATATTAAAGGTATTGGTATAAATATATCTAAATCAATTATTACATTTTTAAAAAATGAAAATAATTTATTTATTACACTAAAATTGATAGATGAATTAAATGTTTTTTTTGTTTCTGATTGATATTTAAGTGTGTTTTTTAGTTATTTAGCAGATAATATGGGTCGTGCAGGATTTGAACCTGCGACCAATTGATTAAAAGTCAACTGCTCTACCAACTGAGCTAACGACCCTTTTATGGGTGATGACGGTTTTGAACCGCCGACCCTCTCCGTGTAAAGGAGAAGCTCTACCAACTGAGCTAATCACCCGTATATATAACTATATTGTAGAACAGATATATTATGAGTCAATATATATTTTATATATATTTGTTTATTTGATTAAAAAATATACAATATTATATATATATATTATGTTTATAAATATTTTTGACTATTTTGATTAATAATTTGAGTACTTTATGAAAATTAAAACTAGATTTTCTCCTAGTCCTACAGGATTTTTACATATAGGTGGTGTACGAACAGCTTTATATGCATGGCTTTTTGCTCGTAAAAACCATGGTTCATTTGTTTTGCGAATTGAGGATACTGATTCAAAAAGAGTAAGTAGTGATTTTGTTTCAGATGTTTTGAATAGTTTAACGTATTTAGGGTTATTGTGGGATGAGGGGCCTATTTATCAAAGTCATCGTTTAGAAATATATCAAGATATAATATTATTTATGTTAAAAAAAGGTCTTGCATATAAATGTTATTGTTCACCAGAACGATTAGATACGTTAAGAAAAATTCAAATTCTGAATAGACAAAAGCCAAAGTATGATCAAAAATGTTTAAATAATAATTGTATTTTTAAAAAATCTAATATTCCTTTTGTAGTACGTTTTAAAAATCCTTCTGAAGGGGTAGTAAAATTTACTGATATGATTAGAGGTGATATATCTATATCTAACTATGAATTAGATGATTTGATTATTCAGCGATCTAATGGTATGCCAACATACAATTTTTGTGTTGTAATTGATGATTGGAAAATGAATATTACTCATGTAATTCGAGGTGAAGATCATATTAATAATACTCCTAGACAAATTAATTTATTGAATGCATTAAATGCTCCTATTCCAAAATATGCACATGCATCAATGATTTTAGATTCTAACGGAGCTAAATTATCAAAGAGAAATACTTCAATGAGTATTTCTAGTTATATTAATGCAGGATTTATTCCTGAAGCAATTTTAAACTATGTATTGCGTTTAGGTTGGTCTTATAAAAATCAAGAAATTTTTTCTGTTAAAGACATGAAAAATTATTTTAATTTACAAAATATAAGTCAGTCACCAAGTATTGTAAATGATAAAAAACTTTTATGGTTGAATCATTATTATTTAAGTAAATTACCAATTGAGACTACATACAATTACTTAGTTTCTTACATGAATAAGAAAAAAATTTTTTTGGATAATAAAATTGATATTCGTGGTTTATTAAAAGAATTTTTAAAACATCATAATACTTTAAAAGAATTTATATCTTCATATGTTTACTTTTATAAAGATATTAATTTGTTTGACGTTAATAATATTGAAATATATTGTAGTATTATTAATATTAAGATATTAAAATTTTTACATAAAAATTTTTGTTTATTAACTGATTGGAATAAATCAAATATTTTATTTTTAATTAAACAATCTGTATCAAAATTTAATGTATTTTTTAAAGATGTAGCGACTTTAATTAGAATCGGTATTTCTGGACGAGCTCATACACCTAATATTTCTACCATAGTTTTTTATTTAGGAAAAAATACATTTTTATTACGAATACATAATTTTATTAAGTATATACAATTAAAAATGTATAAGTAAATATATACAATTATATATTTTGAGTGTGATTTTTGTTTCTATTAGATATAGAAAATATAATTAAATTAAATAAAGTAGATACATATTATATATTTATATATAACACGATAGTAGTATTTTACTATGTATATTTAGTTGTACTAAACATATAATATGTACATATAATAAACATGTAATTATATTACGTGATATTAATCGAATTAATAAAGAAAATTTTTGCCGCATTTTTAATAAAAATAGCTTTTTTATGGTTTAAATTTGCATATTCATTATTTCTTCGTATAAACTAATTAATTTATTTTGTATTTTTAATAACATATTTATTTTATATTCTTGATTATTTTGTTTTATTTTTGTTTTTTTTAAGTTAATTTTTTCTATGTTATTTTTTGTTTTTTTGGTATCTAATAATTCAGGTAGTGTATTTTTCCATATTTTTAAAAAATTTTTATTTTTTATATTTTTTGGGTGTGATGCAGAAGCTATTGTTTTGATTAATTGTGGTTGTATTGCATTTATTTTCATAAAATATGTCCTATTTTGCATATTATTTTTATAATATAATTTTTATATTAACATATAAATATAGTATATTATTACATATTTAAACATTTTTTAAGTTATTATATATGTTTATTGTTATGATTGTTAGTTCGTACATTTTCATATTTATATAACAATTATTTTTTAGGAAAAAAGTATGGATTTTATAAATATGTTGTATTCAAAAATACAAAAAAAATGGAAGTATTTTTTGTTTTTTATATCACATAAAACAAAATTTGTTATCACTAGCTTTTTAGTAGTGATTTTTTTTCTATGTGCAGTTTTATTCTGGATGAATAAAGTTAATTATGTAGTATTGTACAATAATTTGTCTGATATTGATGGAAAATGGGTGATATCTAAATTAAAAGACATGAATGTTTCATATCAGTTCCATCATTCTTCTAAAAAATTATTAGTTCCTGAAGATAAAATTGATGAATTACGTTTTTCTTTAATGAATAAAAAAGATGTAATAAAAAAAAATGATGGTTTTGAGTTACTCGATAAGGAAAAATTTAGTATTAGTCAATTTCATGAACATGTTAATTATCATCGAGGATTAGAAGGAGAATTATCACAAACATTAGAGTGCATATTTCCAATTCAGCATGCTCGAGTACATTTGGTGTGTAAAAAAGATACTGATTTTTTTAGAGATGATCAGGTACCATCAGCTTCAGTAGTTGTTACTGTTTTTCCAGATACACAATTAACTGAAGAACAAATAGATGCTATTGCTCTACTAATATCAGGCAGTGTACCAAATTTATCTGCTGATAATATTATTGTAGTTAATCAATTTGGAAATATTTTAAATAAATTTACTTTAAATTATTCTAGATTTTTTAATAATAATAAATATAAAAAAATTAATATTTTAGAACAATATTATTGTGACCATATTAATAATTTATTAACATCTATGTATGGATCAAAAAATTTTATTGTACATGTGCGCGCCAAAATAAAAAAAAATAATACTATTATTAATAATGTTAAAATAGAAAAAAATAGTACTAACGGTCAATCTAAAAAACTATTAGATGATATGTCAGATGTTTTTTTAAATAATAAAAAGAATATGTTCTCCAGTAGTATTGTACATAAGTTATTTTTGATGAAAAAAATAAGTACATTAATTACCAAAAAAATTTTAATGAACAATATTAGTCAAATTAATTCAACTATTAAAAAAAAAATCATCAATATAAATAATTATATGTTGTCTAGTAACATGAATACAATTCATAATGTTAATGACAAATTAATAAATCCTAATAAGATAGATAATCGTGCTGATGATTTGTTTTCTGATTTAAGTAAATTAGATATTCAATGTTTAAATATTACAGTATTGATAAATTATAAAAAAAATGATGCAGGGATATATGTTCCTTGTTCTTTTCAAGAATTACAAGATTTAGAAAAATTAATTAAATCAGTAATAGATTTTTCTGATCACCGAGGTGATTGCATTAATATAATTAATTATAGATTTTTTTCTTCACATATTATTTCGAATCATGATATTTTTTCTGTATATAATTATTTAAATATGAATCATTTATTGTTTTTTTGTATCATTTTTTTTTTTATTTTTTTGTTTATTTTTATATTATTGAAAATTATTATGATAGATAATCAGAAAAAAAATTCCCTAACAACAGTTAGTAAGATTAGTAAAAATTCAAAAAATTATAATTGTGCAAGTATTGATGAATTAAATTATAAAAAAAACGATTGTGCTGATAAAGATCATTGTCTCGTTAAGCATGATTTTTTAGATAAACATCCAAAAATTATTGAACAAGTGATACGTTATTGGATAAATAAAAAATGATTTGTTTAAACGGTATACAGAAAAGTGCTTTATTATTAATATCTATGGACAAAAAAACTTCGGCGGCAGTTTTAAAAAATTTTACTAATTCAGAAATTAGTAGTTTTATTGATGCAATTTTAGCTTTAGATGCTAATGTTTTAAAATATACCGATACAGTACTTTATGAATTTTATGATTTATTAAAAAAAAATAAAATTGTTAATTTTGATATTAAAAATCATATATCACAAATTATAGATCATACCTTAGGTTTAGATTTATCTCGCAAGTTATTTAAAAAAAGTTTAATAAAAAACGATTTTATTCATAATATTACTATGTTAGAAAAATTAGGAGCAAAAAATATTTTTTTATTAATTAAAAATGAGAATTTAAATATTGTAACAGCATTGTTAATGCATATGAATAAAAAGCTAACAACTGATATTTTGTCTTTTTTTAATACACAGAACAGATTAAACATTTTAAATCATATGGTAAATTTTACTGGTTTACATTCTTCTGGTTTTTTAGAATTAAATAAAATTATTTGTATGTTTTTATACACACAAAAATCTTCTTTAGTAGAAAAAGAAAGAATCAATAAAATTATATATATATTATCTTATTTTGTACAAGATAGCATTGTTCAGTTTATTTGTAAAATTAATACTCAAGATAAAAATATTTTAAATAAACTAATAAGTAAATATTTTAATTTTAACGATATAATATATATTGAAGATAGTAGTATAAAATATATCATAGATAATACAGATATAGATCATTTATGCGTTTTCTTGTGTAATATCGATGAATCTGTTCAAAAAAAATTTCTTTATAATATGTCATATAAGAAATGTCAGTATTTTAAAAAAACAATGTTATTAAATAAATCAATTGCTTATAATATTATTTATTTTAAAAAAAAATTATTACTTAAAAATATTAAAAGATTTATACGGAATAATAAGATTATCATAAAATCAGAGTAGGCATAGTATATGAAAGTTTTTACTAATAATAATTTATGGAAAACATGGCGTTTTAAAAAATCTAAAAAAATATTTCATGTGATAGGTACTCAAAACGTTGAAAAAGATAAAACTTTAAAGCGATCTGATTTTATTAAGAATAAAAATAATTCTTCATATTCTGATATATATCAGAAAGGGTATCAAAAAGGTTTATTAGACGGGTACCGAAAAGGATATTATATTGGCTGGATGCAAGGATTTAATTATTCTTGTGATGCTGTTTTAAAAAATACCGAACAGTGTATTCAAGTACAGCTTTCAAATCTTCTTAGACAATTTAGAACTGCTATTGAGAAATTTAATTGTAATTTTTCGAAACGTTTGATCAATATCGTATTACGTATCTCAAAAATTTTTTTGGATGATGTATTATCAGTTAATAAGCAGTATTTGATTAAAAGAATAAAAAAGCTCATTAAACAATCAAGATATATATTTCAGAAATTACAATTACATGTTCACCCTGATCATTATCGAACTATAATAAATAAATTTGGATTTTTAATGAGTAAATATAAATGGACTGTTATTAGCGATAAAAAAATAGATATTTACAGTTATCGTATTATTACTGCTAAAGAAGAAATAGATGCTTCTTTGTCATCTTTTTGGTTTAGAATTAATGATGCAGCTAATTCATTAGATAAAGATATATAAATGGTGTATTAAATATGTGGTTTCATCGAATCAACAAGTTTGAAAAAAAAATATCATTTATTACTCGTGATTTTTCATATGGTCGAGTATTAAGTGTTAATAATTTAATTATTGAAGCAACAGGAATATATTTACCCGTAGGATATTTTTGTTTTGTAGAACGTATGTATCGTGAAAAATTGTCTAAAGTAGTGTGTAAAATTATAGGTTTTAAAGAAAAAATTATTTTTTTAATACCTATTACAAGTTTAGATGGTATTTTTCCGGGATCTAAAGTTTTTGCAGGATATCATGTCAATCGTAATATTTCTACATATACTAAATTTCCATTTGGAAAGCAGTTGTTAGGTCGCATATTAGATGGTTTTGGTCATCCCTTAGATGATTTTGGAGAGATTAAATCAAAAAAAAAATCTTTTAGTTTTTTTAAATCATTTACTAATCCTTTGCAAAGAATTCCTATTACTAAAATTTTAGATACTGGTGTAAGAGCGATTAATAGTTTATTAACAGTTGGACGAGGTCAGAGAATGGGTATATTTTCTCAACCTGGTTTAGGAAAGAGTATGTTGCTCGGGATGATGTCTAGATATACTGATGCAGATGTAATTGTGGTTTCTTTAGTAGGTGAACGAGGCAGAGAAGTTAAGGAATTTATTGATAATGTTTTAGGTTTTAATAGTTTAAAAAAATCTGTTGTAATTGTTTCTCCAGCAGATGTTTCTCCTATATTTAAAATTCAGTCAGTTCAATATGCAACATCAATTGCAGAATATTTTTGTAAAAAAAATAATCATGTATTGTTAATAGTTGATTCGTTGACACGATATGCTATGGCATATCGAGAAATATCAAATGCAATGTATGAAGTTCCTGTTTTAAAAGGATATCCTGCTTCTATTTTTTCTAATATTCCTTATTTAATTGAACGAACAGGTAATGTAAATAGTAATGGTCGTGGTTCTGTTACTTCTTTTTATACCGTTCTAACTGAAGGAGATGAATATAATGATCCTATTTTAGATATAGCTAAATCTGTATTAGATGGACATGTAGTATTATCACATATTTTATCAGAAGAAGGACATTATCCAGCAATTGATATTGAAAAGTCTATTAGTAGATCTATGCATTCAATTGTAAATTACGATCATTACAAAAAATCTATATATTTAAAAAAATTAATTTCATGTTATCATCATCACAGTGACTTAATTAATTTAGGTGTTTATGCTTCCGGTAATAATAAATTATTAGATGAAGCAATAAGTATATGGCCGATTTTGAAAAAATTTTTACAACAGAATTTTTTAGAATGTTGCACTTATACTCAATCAATTATTGAATTGTCAAAATTATTAAAAAATTTTAATATATAAAATGGTGATATATATGATATATAATATTTCTCGTATCTATATGTTTAAAAAAAAACAAAAATAGATATTAAAAAAAATATTCATTATGTAAAATTTTATAAAAATAAAGAAAAACAAATACAGCAATATTTATCACAATTATATAAATATTATGACCAATATAATGTATATTTATATGAAAAATTTTTCCTTGGAGGTTCGCAATATATAATTAAGGTCTATATACAGTTTTTGCTGATGTTAAAAAAATTTATTTTTCAGCAACATATTTTTTTAAACTATTTTAAAAAAAAAGTTAAAAATAGATTATTTATACATCATAAATTATATTTAAAATTAGAAACTTGGAAGAAATTAGAACTACGTATCAAGAATCGTATTGTACAAAAAAAAATATTAACAAATCAGCGTGAAGATAGTTTAACATGTTCAAATATTTATGATTTTTTACATCGAACATGAATAAAATTATTAATTTTTTTAGTTCTTTCAAATATAAATTATGATATTATATATAAAATAATTTTTTTATTAGGAATAATTATTTCATATTTTATAAACAAAAAAGTTATATATTATGTCTAGACAATCTAAATTTTTATATAAAAAATCTATAATGCATGTTTTACACCGTAAACATTTTATTAACTTTTTTTTAAAAAAACAAAAATTATTTTTTAAAGAATTATTTTTTGATTTTTGTTTTTTATTAAAAAAAAAATTTAATAAATGGTTTTATCATGATGTAAACATAGATTTTTATACTAGTAGTGTAGAATATAATCATGTATGTTTACATCAGATGTATTTAAAATTTATTGGTAAAAATTTTTTTTTAAATGTTCATTCCAATGAATGTTTGATATTAATTTCACGAGTTTTTGCTTCTATGTTTATAGGAAATATATTTGGAAATTATAATATGTGTGTAAACATAAAATGTAGTAATTTAAAATTAACTAAAAATGAAATGACTGTTCTAGATGTATTGCTAGAAAAAATTTTTTTTATTTGTAATACAACTTTTTTAAAAAAAATTTCTTCTTCTATCATTAATACAGGTAAGTATATTACACAGGATTATTTATTATCAAGTAATTTTATATCTAGTTCTTATGTGTGTTTTACTTTTCTAATTTATGTTAATAATCATCAGAATAGATTAAAAATATATTTTCCTAAATATATTTTGGGGGATTTACAAAAATAAATTTTTTAATTTATATAATTTTTTAAGCATATTTATTTTTAATAGAATTTATTTTAAATGTAGATATTTTAAATATTTGTAAAAAATTATTTAATAAAAATTTATAAAATTGTTATTAAGGATATCATAATGCAAGATGGTTTTGAAAAATTGAAAAATAATGACATAACACAAAAAATAAATTTTCTTGATACTAAAGATAAGATATCTACAACTGATACTGTAGATATTAATGGCAAAAACTTTAATCTGACAGATAATAAAAAAAAAATAATTGATGATCTTACATCATATAATTTATCTTTTATGTCGATTCCCGTTAATATTACTATAGAATTGAGTAAAAAAAAAATTACTATTAAAGATTTATTAAGATTATCTAGTGGATCCGTATTAGAGTTAGAAGATAAAGTAGATGAACCATTAAATATTTATGCTAATAAGTGTTTAATTGCTGTAGGAGAACTAGTAGTTCATAATGATAAATATGGTGTTCGTATAATCAAATTATTACAAAATTAATTATAACATAAACTTTTTAATCAAGTGGATAATTTATGAAATTATATAGTTATATTCAATCAAGTTTAACTGATGATATACTTCATGGAACAATAAATTATCTTTCTTACACAGATAAAATTGGTAATTTATGTATTTTTTTTTTCCTTTTCATGTTAGGTGTTTTTTTGTTAAAAAAAATTAAATTATTTTATTTTGCAAATACTTGTAGAAATAGAATGTATATAACGGATAAAATCTATTTGAGTCCTTCTCAATATCTTTGTATACTTCATGTTGAAAAATTTAGATTTTTATTAAGTATTACAGTAAACTCTATTCGTGTTATTCAGATATTACCAGATAGTAAAGAAATTGTTTTAAAAAAAAATAAACCTTGTTTAGGGTATATAAAACTGTTAAATATATTAAAATCTACATTCTTTTGGTTTAGGTGAGGTTATTATGTTATATAAAAATATAGTTTCTTTCTTATCTATTGCCCCAATTTTTTTAACTAAAGGTATTTTGAATAATACAATAAATAATATAATTAACTCTGGAGTTGATATATTGAACTTTTCTATTCAGTCTTCTATGATATTAACACTATTAAGTTTTATTCCAGCATGTCTATTAATGATGACCTGTTTTACGCGTATTATCCTTGTTTTTGGTTTTTTAAGAACTGCATTAGGAACTCCTTATTCTCCACCAAATCAAATATTAATTGGCTTGTCTTTATTTTTAACTTTATTTGTAATGTCTCCAGTACTAGATAAAATATATAAAAAAGCGATTATACCGTTTTATAAAAATGAGATTAATATAAGTGTAGCATTAACTAAAGCGATAAGACCATTACAACGTTTTATGATGAAACAAACGAGAAAATCTGATGTTGCTGTTTTTTTACGTTTAGCTAAAATTTCGCCAACAAAAAATATAGAAAATATACCTATACGAGTACTATTACCTGCTTTTGTTATTAGCGAGTTAAAAACAGCTTTTCTAATTGGCTTTACAGTTTTTTTGCCTTTCGTGATTATTGACTTGGTTGTAGCTAGTATTCTGATGTCTTTAGGTATGATGATGGTTCCACCATCTACAATTTCTTTACCTTTGAAACTAATATTATTTGTTTTATCAGATGGTTGGAAATTATTGATTATTTCGCTTTCAAAAAGTTTTTTTATTTAAAAATTTGTTCTTTTTTTTATTTATATGGATGTTATTATGGATCAAGAATTTTTAAGTACTTTGTTTCAAGATTCTATTAAATTTGCAGTATTATTATCTGCTCCATGTTTGCTATCTGCTTTATTTAGTGGCATATTAATTAACATTTTTCAAACATCTGTACAAATAAACGAACAAACACTGTCATTTATACCTAAAATAATTTCAGTTATTATTTCTTGCATATTTTTTGGACCTTGGATGTTACAACTAACTTTAACGTATATAAAAAATATTTTTCATATAATATCAAGTGTTAATTAATTATTATGATAAATCAATTACTTAATCATCATGTTTTTTATATGAGTAGTACACTATTACTAATAATGATTCGTATTTTTTTTATACTTATTTATTCTAATGTATTTCATTACACTGATACACATTTATCTATAAAAATTTTATTGATTTATTTGATAAGTTATTTATTAATGCCTTTTGTATCTACAAATAATATCAGTAATATACATCATATAGATTTTTTTATAGTAATATGTAATCAAATATTAATAGGAATGATAATAGGATGGTTGTTTCAGTGTGTATTTTCTTGTATAATTTTTATAGGAGAAATTATTAGTGCTCAAGTTGGTTTATCGTTTTCTGTTTTTTTTAATTTTGGGCACCACATTTATTCTTTAATTTTTTCACAATTATTAAGTATTTTTTTTTTATTTCTATTTTTTATAAATAATGGACATTTAAGGTTTATTGTTTTTATAATTAATAGTTTTAGTGTATTTCCGTTAAACGGTATTTCTATATATAGAAATATTTGTTTATCTATTATTAATTTTTCTAATTTAATTTTTATAAATGGAGTATATTGTGTTTTACCAATTTTGTTTTTTTTTTTGATTTTATATATAGCATGTATGCTATTGAATAGAATTTTACCTAATATATCATTATTTTCTTCTTTTTCGGTTATTGTTTTTATTTTTGGTTTAATTTTGTTTAAATATTTTATTTTTCGATTTTATTGGATTAGTACGATTTTAGTAAAAAATTTTTTTTATTATTTAAAAATATATATAATAGGATTATTACATCGTCGATGATTTTTATCATTAATATATATTTTTATTTTAAGTATTTTAATTATTATATATAAATTATTTTTATATTTTTTAAAAGTAAATATGAAAATATTAATATAATATAGTTTATTGGAGATCTGCAGTAGATCTCCGGTAAATACGTATAACATGTATTTTTATTACAAATATTTTAAAATTTTAGTTGATTTTTTTTTCTTCGTACATAACATGTTTTCCATAAATAGGATCATATTTTTTTAATTTCAATCTACTCGTTGTATTTCTTTTGTTTTTAGTCGTCGTGTAAAAGTGTTTACTTTTACTAGTAGACATTAGTTTTATTTTAATTCTATTAGATTTAGCCATATTTTTACCTATATAATATATTTTTTGTATATTTTTTCAATTCCAAATTTATTTATCATTCTTAATCCTTTTGCAGATATTCGTATTTTTATCTTTTTTTTTTCTTTTGGTAACCAAAATTTATGGTATTGTATATTAAGCGAAAATTTTCTTTTAGTTGCATTCATGGCATGAGAACGATTTTGTCCTAACATGGATTTTTTTTTAGTCACTTGGCATATTTTTGACATAATGGTTATTCCAAATAGTTACAATAATTATTGTTATGTGTTCAAATCAATATTTTATTTAAAATAAAAATATTAAAATTTTTATATATTGTATATTTTAATTTATTTTTTATGGTATCTTGCAACTGAACTATTAATTTCTTGATAAGCAAATTCAACATTTTTCCACCCTTGAATTTGCACAGATTTGTTTTTTTCTAGATTTTTGTAGTTATTAAAAAAATGAATGATTTGTTTTTTTAATAATTTTGATAGTTGATTAATATTATTAATTTCAATGTATTCTTGTGTAGTTTTTTTATGTGGAACTGCTAAGATTTTTGTATCTATTCCTTGCTCATCTTCCATACTTAATAATCCAATAGGTCTACAACGGATGATGGATTTTGGTTGTAGAGGATATGGAGTAGGAATTAAAATATCTAATGGATCACCATCTAACGATAAAGTTTGATTTATAAATCCATAATTACACGGATAAAACATAGCTGTAGGTATAAATCTGTCTACATATAGTGCGTTAAAAGATTTATGTAATTCATATTTTACAGGATTAGAATAAGCAGGAATCTCTATAATTCCATATATATCGTAAGGTATATTTTTTCCTGCTGGAATTTGAGAAAAATTTTTCATATTTTTACCATAATTATAAGAATAAATAATTATTTATATTAATTAAGAGATTAATAGAATGACTTTTTTATCAATTAAGCCTGTAAATAAATATATTTAGAAATTTTAATGTAATTAATGTTTTTTAAAGATATGTTAATATATATTGAATATTTTCAATATTTTTATTATTAAATTATTTTGTAAAATATATAGAGTAGATTTTAGTTTTGCAATAAAAATTATTGATATAATATATATCATGTAGATAATATATGAATTTTTATTAAGGATATATTAATGTTATTTTTTCATAATTTACAAAAAGATTTAAAATTTTTAATGCATAATATGCAACATGTTTTATTATTTTTAAAAAAAAAGTCTACTTTTGGTATTATTGAGATAAAAAAAACATACTGTATTTCTATATCTAGTAGATATGGTACTATAGATGATATTGAATCATCTAATTGTACGAATCATGTAGTTACAGTTTATAATAATTGTCGTCGGTCTTCTGTTTTTTCTAATGATATATCTATTTCAGGAATTTGTAAATCTATTGATAAATCAGTTGTTATGTCTAAATATATAGATGTTGATAAATATCTAATATTTCCAGATATAAATTTATTATATAAGAATAATAAAACAATCAGTACATTTTTTCCCAAGTTATTCAGTCTAAAGGAAATTAAGAATTTAGTCAATATTACTGATTTTTATGCTTTAAATTTTGATTCTAAAATTACTAGTACTGAAGGATCTGTTTTTGAATATTTTGTTGATTTAAAAATTTTAGGTAATAGTTGTGATTGGATTGGAACAAAAATGTCTACACGATATTACTTATCTAGTTGTGTTGTTGCCAGTAGTCAAGGTTGTATGGAAAGAGATTTTAGTTACACCACTGCAAGAGATTTTAAGGATTTAGACAAACCAGAGCAGATTGGAAAGAGTAGTGCTCAAAAAAGTATTGCAAAATTAAATTCAAAAAAAATTGCAACACAAATTTCTCCTATTATTATTAAATCAGATATTTCATATGAGTTATTTATTGATTTGAAGCGTGCTATTAATGGATATGCAGTATATAAAAAATCAACATTTTTATTAAATTATATGGATAAACAAATTTTTCCTACCTGGTTAAACGTCTTTGAAAATCCATTTTTAGATAAGGGTTTAGCATCTAATTTGTTTGATAATGAAGGTATAGCTACTATTTCTAGAAAAATTATTGATAATGGAGTGTTAAAAACTTGGTTATTAGATACATATTCAGCTAATCGTTTAAATATGCTAACTACTGGACATTCTGGAGGAATATATAATTGGTTGATATCAACTAAAAGAAAGGTTATTCAATCATTCAATCAAATTCTAGATTTAATGCATACAGGTTTTTTGGTAACAGAGTTATTTGGAGATGGTGTAAATATAGTAACTGGAGATTATTCTAGAGGTGCGTGTGGTTTTTGGATAGATCATGGAAAAATAAAATATCCAGTGCATGGTGTTACTATTTCTGGTAATTTGTTAAATATGTGGAATAACATGATAACTTTAGCAAATGATATTAATTCAAATAACTCAATTCAGTGTGCATCAATATTAATTGATAAAGTACAAATTTCAGGTTTTTGAGAAACAAATATGTATTTTTGCATGAAGTTGATTTATAAGCCGGGTTCTGTTAAAAACAGTCATTTATCTAGATTAATAATTTCTTATTAATTCAAAAGCAGTCTACCCGAAGTAATGTGCGGGTCGCACTCTTCTACTTGACCTTGCTCCTGGTGGAAGTTTACCGAGCCAAAATTGTTACCAATTTTGCGGTGCGCTTTTACCGCACCATTTCACCTGTACCTATTTTAAATATTTTAAAAATATTTAATATTTATATAATATTTTTATATTTGGTAGTTTTTTTTCTGTTGCACTGGTCGTAAGATCACTCTTCCCAGGTGTTACCTGGCACCATACCCTAAGGAGCCCGGACTTTCCTCTGTTAATTATGTAAGCTTAAACAGCGACTGTTCAATCAACTTCATGTAATTTTTTTTTGATAATAGTATTATATAAAATATTTTTATTAAATCCACATATTTTTGCAGTAATTTTTATTGCCGTACTTTTCTGCATGATTTTTTCTAGAATGTAAAATGTTTTAAATACTCTTTTTGATATAATATTAGATATTATAGGATTTGATCCATTAATAATAATAGTAATCTCTCCCTTTTTCCAATTTATTTCATTTTTAATTTTAGGTAACAATTTTTTAACAGTACCACGTTGAATATTTTCCCATGTTTTTGTCATTTCTTTAGCAATTGTAATTTTTCGATGTTCACCCATGATTTTTTTTATTAATTTCATAGTTTTTATTAATCTTTTTGGAGATTCGTATAAAATAATTGTTCTTTTTTCATGACATAAAGAAGATAATTTTTTTTTACACGCAATTTTTGTGTTAGGTAAAAAACCTTCATAACAAAATTGATGAGTTTTAAATCCTGATGCACTAAGAGCTGTAATAGCTGCACAGGCTCCAGGTAATGGTACTACACGAATTTTTTGATGATAAGATTCTTTTATTAACAAATATCCAGGATCATTAATAACAGGGGTTCCTGCTTTAGATACTAGTGCAACGTTATTACCAGATTTTAACATGCTTATATATTTTTTAGTTTTTTCGTTTTCGTTGCATGTATTTAATGATAATAAAATTTTTATGATTGAAAATTTTTTTAATAATATTGATGTATGTTTTATATTTTCTGTAATAATATAATCTACTTTTTTTAATATATTAATAGAACGATATGTAATATCTAGCAAATTTCCAATAGGTGTCGGTACAATGTACAATAAACCTGTTTTGTTTTTTTTTTATACATATTGGTATTTTTCTCTTGTTATATGTTTTTGATTTTTTTACATGCAACTGAGTATTATTTTTAAATAAAAATAAATATTATTTTTAGATTATAATTATTTATATTATAATTGTAATTTATTAATTATATTTTTATTATATAATAATATCATGATTTATTACAAATAAAAATTTTATTAATTGAATTATATATATTTTAATATTTTAAATAATTTATTTGAATAGTTAATTATACCTGTATTTTATATCATAATGATATAGATAGTTTTTTAATTTTTATTAAGTATATTTAAGGGTTTAACTATTGAAAAGAACAGTTATTACAGGTTTTGGAATTATTTCAAGTATTGGTACTACAGAACAAGATATTGTGAAATCTTTAAAAAATGGTATTTCTGGTATAGTTTTTTCTCAAAAAATGAAACAATTTGGTTTACACAGCACAGTTTGGGGTAATCTCTCTCTAGAGAGAATAAAAGAAATACCTTCTAGGTGGTTACGATTTATGAATCCTGCGACCATGTATTCTTATTTATCTTTTAAAGATGCTATTGAGGATAGTAATTTATATCCTGAAATATACATGAAAAATCCTAGAGTAGGTATTATTATAGGATCTGGAAGTGGACCTGCTCAATGTTATACACCTTTATTGAATAAACAAAAAAATAAAACTAGTAAAGTTAGTCCATATTTTGCTATTAAAAATATGCCATCTTCTATTTCTGCTTGTTTAGGAGCTCTTTTTAAAATTCACGGTGTTAGTTATTCTGTTAGTTCAGCATGTTCTACTTCCTCTCATTGTATTGGTCATGCATACGAATTGATTTCTTCTGGTAAACAAGATATGATTTTTGCGGGTGGAGGAGAAGAATTAAGTGTTGAATTAGCATGTCAATTTGATTCCATGAGAACTTTATCTACACATTTTAATAACACGCCTGAACGTTCTTCTAGAGCATTTGACAAAAATCGCGATGGATTTGTTATTTCGGGAGGTAGCGGTATTCTTGTTTTAGAGGAATTAAGTATTGCTTTATCAAGAAATGCTAAAATATATGCTGAAGTAGTCGGATATGGAGCTACTAGTGACGGTTATAGTATAGTACTTCCTTCAGGAGAAGGTTTTGTGCGTTGCATGGAATATGCTACACGAGATATTATTAATTCTGTTGATTATATTAATGCTCACGGTACTTCTACTAAAATTGGTGATAGTACAGAATTACATGCTATAAAAAAAGTTTTTAATATTTCAAAGGTAGATCCATATATATCATCAACTAAGTCTATTACAGGTCATTCTTTAGGTGCTTCAGGAGTTCAAGAAATTATTTATACTATATTAATGTTAAAACATAATTTTATTGCTCCTAGTATCAATATAGATGAGTTAGATTTATCTGCTAACGGCATGAATATAGTAAAAAATGTTATCAATGCTGTTATTAATGTTGCTATGTCTAATAGTTTTGGATTTGGTGGCACTAATGCTAGTTTAGTGATAAAAAAATATTGTTAAAATTTATTTTTTGTTTTATTTAAAAGTTTATTTTAATATTTCTTTATTTTATAATACTATTTTATAGTTTTAGTAAATTAAGACATTATTATGATATTATATAATTAATATATTTATATTACTTTTATGCACTATAAATTTTATTAAACTTTTATAATAATTATATTATTACTTATACTTGTATATATATTATTATTTTTATATGTTTATATTATGAGATTTTATATATGAATCAATTAGAATGTTTAAAAAGATACTCCACTGTAGTTGTAGATAGCGGAGATATTGAATGTATTGCTCAATATAGACCGCAAGATGCAACTACTAATCCAACATTAATTTTAAAAAGTGTTTTATCAAAAAAATATGAATCTATCGTTAATAAAGCGGTTCAATATGCTAAAGAGATAGGAGGATCACAATCACACCAATTAAAGAATGCTAGTGACATGGTTTCCGTAGGATTTGGTAAAGAAATTTTAAAATATATTCCAGGATATATATCTACAGAAATTGATGCAAGATTATCATTTAATACTAGTAAATGTGTTACAAGAGCTATTAAATTAATCGATTTATATCGAGAACAAAACATTGATACCTCGCGAGTTTTAATTAAACTAGCGGCTACATGGGAATGTATTCAGGCTGCTTATAAATTAAAAAAATTAGGTATTTTGTGTAATTTGACTCTTTTATTTTCTTTTGCGCAAGCTCGTGCGTGTGCTGATGCTGATGTTTTTTTGATTTCTCCTTTTGTTGGTAGAATTTATGATTGGTATCAAAAGAACAACATAGATAATCCATATTTTTCTGATTCTGATCCAGGAGTTTTAGCTGTAAAAAAAATTTTTTTTTACTATAAAAAATATATGTATAAAACTATTATTATGAGTGCTAGTTTCAGAAAAGTAGAACAGATTTTAGAATTATCAGGATGTGATCGTATTACGATATCTCCTGATTTGTTGAATGTGTTAAAAAATCAAACATGTAAATTTAATAGAAAATTAGATATTAATAAAATTTCTACTATTTCATCTAAGCCAATACCTTTATCAGAGTCTGAATTTAGATTCTTACATAATCAAGATGCCATGGCTGTAGAAAAATTATCTGAAGGCATTCGACAATTTAGTTATGATCAAATAGCATTAGAGAAATTTTTGTTAAGTGTTTTTTAATTTTCTTGTTTTTTATTAAAAAAATGATTTTTTGATATTTTTATATTTTAAAAAATATATCTTAAAAGGAATATACATGTTATCACGAAAAGAATTATCGAATGCAATACGAATTTTGAGTATTGATGCTATTCAAAAAGCACAATCTGGTCATCCTGGAGCTCCTATGGGAATGGCAGACATTGCTGAAGTTTTATGGCGTGATTTTTTAAAACACAATCCTAATAATCCCTTGTGGGAAAATAGAGATAGATTTGTGTTATCCAATGGTCATGCTTCTATGTTATTATATAGTTTATTACATTTATCAGGATATAATATTTCTATAGATGATTTAAAAAATTTTAGACAATGTTTTTCTAAAACACCTGGTCATCCAGAAATATATTGTACTCCAGGAGTAGAAGTTACTACTGGTCCTCTAGGACAAGGATTAGCTATGGGTATTGGTATGGCCCTTGCTGAAAAATTATTAGCACAATATTTTAATAGAGAAACATTTAATATTGTAGATCATTTTACATGGATTTTTGTTGGAGATGGGTGTCTTATGGAGGGTATTTCTCATGAGGCATGTTCATTAGCAGGTACTTTAAAGTTAGGTAAATTAATTGTATTTTATGATAAAAATGGTATCTCTATTGATGGTGAAACATCTGAATGGTTCACGGATAATACAAAAAAACGTTTTTTGTCATATAACTGGCATGTTATAGAAATAAACGGTCATGATTCAGAAGAAATTATTTACTCAATAAAAAATGCTAAAAAAAATACTATTCAGCCATCATTAATTATTTGTAATACAATTATTGGATTTGGCTCTCCTAATAAATCTGGCAAGTCAAGTGTACATGGAGCCCCTTTGGGAGATGAAGAGACTTCTTTAACTCGTACATATTTAAATTGGTCTTATGATCCTTTCTATATTCCTCAGCATATATATTCTGCTTGGAATGCTGTCAAATCAGGAAATTTGGCTGAAAAATCATGGAAAAATATATTAAAAAATTATTCCATAAAGTATCCAGAATTATATATAGAGTATAAACGTCGTATAAAACAAAAATTACCATATGATTTAAATGTTTTTTTGCAAAAATTTTTGTTAAAAATGAATAGTTTACCTAAAGATATTTCTACTCGTGAAGCTTCGCAAAAAACTCTAGAATATTTCGGTCCTTTTTTACCTGAATTAATAGGCGGTTCTGCTGATTTAGCTCCTAGTAATTTAACTATTTGGTCAGGATCTAGGTCTGTAAATAAAAATAATACTGGTAATTATATTCATTATGGTGTCAGAGAATTTGGTATGACAGCAATAGCTAACGGAATTTATCATCATGGTGGTTTTATTCCATATACGGGTACTTTTTTAGTTTTTGCAGATTATGCGCGTAGTGCAGTTCGCATGGCAGCTTTAATGAAAACACGACAAATTTTTGTTTATACTCATGATTCTATTGGTTTAGGAGAAGACGGACCAACCCATCAACCTATTGAACATATCGCTATGTTAAGAGGAATACCTAATTTAAGTGTGTGGAGACCTTGTGATTCTCTAGAAACAGCAACTGCTTGGTTTTATGGTTTAAATAGAAAAGAAGGTCCTACTGCTTTAATATTATCGCGTCAAAATATAACACAATTTACAAGAACAAAGAATCAAATAAAAAATATATTTAAAGGTGGATATATTTTAAGAGAATTTGGTGATAAAATTAGTATCATTATTATTTCTACTGGTTCAGAGATACCTTTGTCTATTGGTGTTGCTAAAAAAATGTATACTTTAGGTTATCATGTTAGGGTAGTATCTATGGTTTCTACGGATTGTTTTGATAATCAAGATACAATGTATCGTGAATCAGTATTACCTAAAAAAATTATACATCGAGTATCTATTGAGGCAGGAATTAGTACTTATTGGTATAAATATGTAGGAATAGAAGGTTTAAAAATAGGTATTGATAAGTTTGGAGAATCAGGACCAGGTACCCATGTATTTGATATATTTGGTTTTACAGTCAATAAAATAGTAGATCGAATTAAAGAGAATTTTTTTGTTTCATAAGATTAATTTTTTTATTTATTTTTGATACTTTTATATTGTTATGTTAATGATAATTTTTTTTTGAGAATTTTAAAATGTTTTATTATATAAAATCATATTAGGATATGGTATGTGTACCAAAGTACTTAATCTTGCTCAACAATTAATAAATATACCTTCGATTAGTCCGCGGGATCTTGGCTGTCAAGAAATATTAATACAGAGATTACAATCATATGGTTTTTTTATTGAAAAAATGAACTTTAATGATACGAATAATTTTTGGGCATGGAAAGGTTTTGGAAAATCTATTACCTTCTTGGGACATACAGATGTTGTACCTGCTGGAAATTTATTGAATTGGACAACTCCTCCTTTTGTGTCTACCATAAAAAATGGTGTGTTGTTTGGTAGAGGATCAGTAGATATGAAAGGTTCAATTGCCGCTATGTTAATAGCAGTAGAAAATTTCTTAAATAAGAATCCTAATCATAATGGTCGTATATCTTTTTTAATCACTTCTGATGAAGAATCAACAGGTAAAAATGGAATTAAGAAAGTTGCTGCAATATTAAAACAAAGAAATGAAAGAATTAATTATTGTTTAGTTGGAGAACCTACGAGCGAAAAAGTTTTAGGAGATTGTATAAAAAATGGTCGTCGAGGTTCTTTATCAGCTGAATTAAAAATATATGGTAAGCAAGGTCATGTAGCTTATCCTAATTTAGCCTATAACCCTATCCACTACTCTGCTTTGTTTTTAGCAGAACTATCTACTTTATCCTTTGACAAAGGAAATGATTTTTTTGAACCGACTAAACTTCAAATTTCAAAAATATTTTCAGGAAAAAATTATACTACTAACATGATACCAGGAGAATTGAACGTATTTTTTAACATACGGTTTAGTCCTTTAGTAGACGAAAAAACAATCATAAACATAATTAATAAATTACTTATTAAACATTCACTGCAACATTCTATTTCTTGGAAATGTTATGCTAAACCTTTTCTTTCTGTACCCAATAATTTATGCCGTATTTTAATGACTAGTATATACAATAATACTGGGATTACTCCTGTTATTAAAACAAATGGGGGCACTTCAGATGGTAGATTTCTTTTTGATTTATCTGATGAAATAGTAGAATTTGGTTTATTAAGTTCTACCATCCATCAAATAAATGAATGTGTAAATATTTTGGATTTATTACAATTACAAAATATTTATTATGATGTTTTAAATGCTTTGTTTTTATAATTTTTTATATTAAAACAATATATACATTATATATATTTTTGTAATTAAAGATTGTTATTTATTTTTACAAAATAATTTTATATAATTTATGCAATGATAAATATGAATTTTATCATTGCATAAATGCACATACAATATATTTTATATATAATAGTATTCTTTTATATGTTTATTGATATTTTAGTATCATATGTCATTTAAATTAAGTAAGATTTTTGTGGTATCAGTTTAATGATTTTGATATATTTTTTATGTTTATAAAAGTATTGATTGAATAGCTTTTTTTAAAATTTTTTTATTTTCCTGTAACAAGGTTGTCATAGGTAATCTTAATGAATTATATTCTATTAAACCAATATATTTAGCGGCCCATTTTATGGGTATAGGGTTTGTTTCTTGAAATAATAAATGATGTAAAATATTTAATCTAGAATTTATTTTTCTAGCATTTGTAAAATCGCCTTGTAAAGCTAGTTTGCACATCTTATACATATATTCTGCTGCAATATTAGCGGTTACAGAAATTACTCCTATTCCTCCTAATTGAATAAAATCTAATGCAGTTGCATCGTCTCCACTAATTAAAAGAAAATCATTTTTAACTAGTTGTTTAATCATACTGACTCTAGATAAATCTCCCGAAGCATCTTTTAATCCAATTATGTTTTTTAATTTCGATAATTGAGCAATTGTTTGTGGTAATAAGTCGCATCCTGTACGATTTGGTACATTATATAATATTTGAGGTAAATAGGTACTTTCTGAAATTGCTTTAAAGTGAAGGTATAATCCTTGCTGTGTAGGTCGATTATAATAAGGCGTAACATTTAAACATCCAGAAATACCTGATTTTTCAAGTTTTTTAGTTAATATGATGCTTTCTGCGGTAGCATTTGATCCTGTTCCGGCTATTATAGGTATTTTTTCATCTGCAAATTCTAAAGTATTCATAATAACATTTGTATGCTCATTTTTATTCAGTGTAGCCGATTCTCCTGTTGTGCCCACTGAAACTATTGCATTAGTTTTATTTTTAATATGATACTGAATTAATTTTTTTAAACTTTTTTTACAGATATTTCCTTTATCATCCATAGGTGTAATAAGAGCAACAATACTTCCTTTAAACATGTTATGATTCCTTGTTAAAACAAGAATATGTGTATTTTAATACGGTTATGATGATTGATTAACGTGAATAATATTTTTATATTTTAATTGTTAAAGAAAATAATATTTTAAAGTAATATATGGTACGAAAATATAAGTATTTTATACAAATAAGAATATTAAATATTTTTTATGATTTTTTTTGAGTTATTATTCATAATATCTTTTTAGACAAAAGTAGTAACAAAAATTGTAGTATTTTTGTATATATTAAATGATATATTTTGTCTAACTTTAATGTATATATTTTTTATCTGTTTTAAACATCATGCAATTATATAATTTTAATCAATAAAAGTATAATTTTATTATGGATAATTAGTATTTTTCTATTTTTTTATATCAATAAATCTTATTTACCACATTGAGCACGAAAGCGTAAAACATGATCCATTAATGTAATAGCAAGCATAGCTTCTGCAATAGGAACAGCTCGTATACCTACACAAGGATCATGTCTGCCTTTTGTTATAATAGAAGTTTCTTTTCCTTGGATATTAATAGTTTTTCCAGGTATTCTAATGCTTGATGTTGGCTTGAATGCTGCTTGAATTATGATTTTATCTCCGTTGCTAATTCCTCCTAAAATTCCTCCTGAATGGTTACTAGTAAATCCATTTGGTAAAATTTCGTCTCGATGCATATCTCCTGTTTGTTCAACTACTTGAATACCATCTCCTATTTCAACTGATTTAGCCGCATTGATACTCATGATAGCATGCGCAATGTCTGCATCTAATCGATCAAAAACAGGTTCTCCTAAACCAATGGGAACATTTTCGGCAATAATCATAATTTTAGCTCCAATAGAATTTCCAGATTTTTTTAATTCTTTCATATACTGGATTAGTTCATTTGTTTTTCGAGAATTACTACAAAAAAAAGAATTATTTTCTACTTCTTTCCATGAATCAAAAGGGCAATGAATAGGTCCTAATTGAGATAAATATCCTCGAATAATTATATTATACTTTAGTTTTAAATATTTTTTTGCAATTGCTCCTGCTGCTACACGAATAACTGTTTCTCGTGCAGATGATCTACCTCCTCCTCTATAATCTCTAATTCCGTATTTTTTATCATATGTAAAATCGGCATGGTTAGGACGATATATGTTCTTAATATCAGAATAATCTTGTGATCGAGTATCTGTATTTTTTATTGCTATTCCAATACTAGTTCCAGTTGTTTTTCCTTGGAAAATACCTGAAAAAATTTCAATTATGTCATTTTCTCGACGTTGTGTAGTAAAAGGAGAGAAACCCGGTCTTCTTCTATTTAGTTCGTACTGTATATCACTATTTTTTAAAGAAAATCCTGGAGGAACGCCGTCAATAATTCCAGCTAACATCGGTCCATGTGATTCTCCGCAAGTTGTAACTGTAAATAATTTTCCGATTGTGTTTCCAGCCATGTAAACCTCGTATTTTATAAAAGAAAATGGATTTTTTAATGTATATAATTGTTTTATAAAAATATTTTTTTAAAATAAATATATAACTAGTAATATTATGTATTGTGCGAGATAGTTAAATGATTTTTTTTAGGATTAATAATTATTAAAAGAAATTAATGTATAAACTATCATTTTTAAAAAACTATATATTTTATTTAATTATTATTAAATGATATCATTATTTTATATAATTATATAGATTTCAGTATCTATTAGTATAATTAAATATTATAGAAGGTATGGTTATGAAAAAAAATAATATAACTAATGTAAACGAAAAAGAAACTTTTTTATATTACATGAAAGGCGTAAAAAAAATTATACAAGATAAAATCTATCACGTAAATGTACAAGATGATAATAAATACAATTTATATATTAAAGATATTGTAACACAAGATGCACATAGTTATTATTTTAGACATGTAGTTGATGATGAAAATTCATGTTGTTCTGTAACCAATGATCCTATTTGTTTTGTTCGCAATATCAGCTATAATTTGGATCTTAAAAAATTAAAAAGAGGAGAATATCGACCTGAAATTACTTTGGATTTGCATGGTATGAATTTATATCAAGCGAAAAAAGAATTAGGAGTATTAATTGCAATTTGTCATCAAAAAAAATTTTTTTGCGCCAGTATACTTCACGGATATGGTAAAAAAATATTAAAAAAGAATATACCTTTTTGGTTATCAAAACATCCTGACGTACTGGCTTTTCATCAAGCTCCTAGATTTTTTGGACATGATGCTGCTATCTTAATTTTTATCAAGAATGATTGTGAATAGTAAATATGGAATTTATATTATGATTATTATATAATTATAAATATAAGTAAAATTATAAAACTTTTATGTTATATAATTTTATATATATTTTTATAAATTTGAAATTATATATTATATTTTTGATAATTTTATTTTTGCATAGACATTAAAACAATTATTTTTTATATGATAAAATACTTTTATAAATAAATGTAGTGGATTTTATAAATTTGTTAAGATTTGATTTTTATACAAAAAATTAACTTGTAAGTACAAGTACATATTTTGGATGTTAATTATATTATACCAAAATTAATAAATATTTTTTATATAAATAGATTTTTCTTTTTATTATAAATAATATTAATAACAAATAAGGTAATAAAATTGAATAAAAATCGTGTACGTTTAGCTATACAAAAATCTGGTAGATTAAGTTATGATTCGCATAAATTGCTAAAAAGTTGCGGTATAAAAATTAATTTACAAAAATCTAGCTTACTTGCTTTTGCTGAAAATATGCCAATTGATATTCTTCTGGTACGAGATGATGATATTCCAGGTTTAATTATGGATGGAGTAGTAGAATTAGGTATTATTGGTTCTAATGTTTTAGAAGAACAATCTTTAACTAGATTACTAGTTAAAGAATCTGTTCCATATACTATATTACATAAGTTAGATTTTGGTGTTTGTCGTCTTTCTGTATCAGTTCCATTAGACATGAAATATTCAGGAATATCTTGTTTACAGAATCTTCGTATTGCCACATCATATCCCAATTTATTAAAAAGGTATTTTGATAAACAAAATGTTTCTTTTAAGCCGTTTATTTTAAATGGTTCGGTAGAAGTAGCATATAATTCGGGATTAGCAGATGTAATATGTGATTTAGTATCTACTGGAGCTACTTTAGATGCAAATGGATTAAGAGAAGTAGAAACCGTTTATCATTCTTGCGCTTGTTTAATTTCTCAAAAAATAAAATCTTTAGTTCCGGAAAAAAAAATATTTATTAAAAAGCTTTTAAATCGCATTAAAGGGGTAATTAAAGCACGAGAATCTAAATATATTATGTTACATATTGAAAAAAATAAATTAAATGCAGTTACAAATTTATTACGGGGAGCAGAACGCCCTACTATTTTAGAATTGTTTGGGAACAAAAATAAAGTAGCTTTGCATATGGTAAGTAGTGAAAATATTTTTTGGGAAACTATGGAACAATTGAAGTTATTAGGAGCGAGTTCTATCCTAGTTCTTCCTATAGAAAAAATGATGGAATGAAATAATTATGTTAAATATAAGTAAAAATATTTTTTATTGGGATAATTTATCTGAAAAAGAGAAAAGTTCTTTGCTATTAAGACCTAAATTGCAAGTTAACAATAGTTTAAAATCCTCTGTTTCAGAGATTCTTGAAAATGTAAAAAAAAATGGTGATACTGCTTTACATACTTATAATCTACAGTTTGATAAAATTAAATTAGATTTTTTTTATGTTAAGAAAAAACAAATAAATACTGCTTCTTCTTTGGTTTCTAAATCATTTAAGGAAGCTGTATTAATAGCAGAAAAAAATATTAGAAAGTTTCATTCTAAACAAATTTTTGCTGATTTAGATGTATGTACGTATCCAGGAGTTCGATGTCAACATATTAGTAGACCAATAAATTCAGTAGGTTTGTATGTTCCGAAAGGTCTGTATCCATTAGTTTCTACTGTTTTAATGTTATCAATACCTGCTAAGTTAGCAGGATGTCCAAATATAGTTTTGTGTTCTCCTCCTCCTGTTAGTAATGAAATATTATATATTGCAAAGATATGTGGAATTAAACGAGTAATTCAATTAGGTGGAGCGCATGCAATTGCAGCCCTAGCTTTTGGGACTAAAAGTATACAAAAAGTTGATAAAATTTTTGGACCGGGAAATATTTTTGTAACAGAAGCTAAATTACAAGTTAGTCAATTAATAGATCCTTGTGTTTCGATTGATATGTTAGCGGGTCCTTCTGAAATGCTAATTATTGCTGATAAGTATTCTAATCCTGAATTTATTGCTTCTGATTTATTGGCTCAATTAGAACATGATAATAATTCTCAGGTAATGCTAGTTAGCACTAGTGAGAATTTAGCTAACCATGTAGTTTCAGAAATTAAAAAACAAATACCGTTTTTAATAAAAAAAAATATTATTTTACATTCGTGGAAAAATAGTAAAATTATTGTAACTACATCTATATTAAAGTGTTTTGAAATATCAAACTTATATTCTCCTGAACATTTAATATTACATATTAAAAATTCTAGAAATTTTCTATCGCATATAAAGAATGCTGGATCAGTTTTTTTAGGTTCATGGACACCAGGTGCTGCAGGTGATTATATTACTGGAGCCAATCATGTTTTACCTACATATGGATGTTCTAATACATATTCTTCTTTATGTGTTTCTGATTTTAAAAAAATAATTACAATTCAATCTATGACAAGGAAATCTCTGCAACAATTATCTGAAAGTATTATGGTTTTATCTGAAACAGAAGGTATGGATGCTCATGGTAAATCAGTAAGTGCTAGAATTAATTATTTAGACACCATTATTACAAAAAATGAGTCAATATAGTATGAAACGTCTAATTCCGCATCATATATATGCTTTACAACCGTATCAATCTGCACGTCGAATTGGTTTGACTGGTCGCGTTTATTTAAATGCTAATGAATCTCCTTGGAATAATATTATTAAATATCAACATACTAATTTGAACCGATATCCAGAATTTCAATCATCTGTTTTATTAAATAAATATGCTCAGTATTCTAATATATCTATTGATAATATATTGATTACTAGAGGAGCAGATGAAGGAATAGAATTATTGGTTCGTGCTTTTTGTATGCCAAAAAATGATAAAATTATGTTTTTTCCACCAACATATGATATGTATGCAGTAATAGCGAATATGTATAATATTAAAAAAAAAATAATTCCAATACTATCTAGTTTTCAACTAGACTTGATAAATATAAAAAAGCATATTAATGATGTTAAATTAATTTATATTTGTAATCCAAATAATCCTACTGGAAATTTTTTTTTAAAAAGTGATATTATTAGTATTCTTGATATTATTCCATTAAAAACTTTATTAATAATTGATGAAGCGTATATTGATTTTTCTGTTAAAAATAGTTTTGTTTCAAAAATACATAAGTATGCTAATTTAGTTATTTTAAGGACTTTATCCAAAGCTTTTGGTTTATCTGCCTTAAGATGTGGTTTTGTTTTGTCTAATTCTAATATTATTAATGTTCTTAAAAAAGTATCAGCTCCTTATCCCATTGCCACTCCTGTTTCAGATCTTGCTATACAATCTCTACAATTAGAGAATATTAAATATGTTCAAGAAAACATTTTGCAAGTTGTATTTAATAAAGATTTTTTAGTTAAAAAATTACAGTCTTTTTCATGTGTAGATTATGTATTTCCTAGTAAAACTAATTTTGTTCTTGTTAGATTTTTTAAGTCTGATATTATTTTTCAACATTTGTTGTTACATGGAATTGTAGTTCGTGATCAATCATATAAAACAGGTTTAAATAATTGTTTAAGAATATCTATCGGAACTATGAAGGAATGTCAAGACATAATTCAAGCTTTATGTATGTTGGAAGGAAAAAAACTATAAGATGAAAAAAAAATTTTTATTTATTGATCGTGATGGTACATTAATTCATGAACCTAAAAAAACACTACAAATTGATAGTTTTAGTAAATTTTTTTTAGAAAAAGATGTGATTGTTTCTTTATTACAATTAATAAAACTTGATTATAAATTAGTTTTAATTACTAACCAAGATGGTTTAGGTAGTGCTTCTTTTCCTTTAAATAAATTTAGTAAAATACATAATTTAATGTTAAGTATTTTTTCTTCACAAAAAATTTTTTTTGACAGTGTTTTGATTTGTCCGCATTTTTTTCGAGATAAATGTAATTGTCGTAAACCAAATACTACTTTATTAAAACACTGGATTAGTGATAATAAGTTTGATAAAAAAAATAGTTATGTTATTGGAGATAGGGATACAGATATTCAATTAGCTAATAATATGGGTATAAAGAGTTTTTTGTATAATTCTAGTCTTTTTTCATGGAAGAATATAGTTGATTGTTTACAACGTCCTAATCGGTTTTCAGAAATGTCACGAAATACTTTTGAAACAAAAATATTTATAAAAATTAGCCTGGATATTCCTATTGACAACTATATAAATACTGGTATTCACTTTTTAAATCATATGTTAGATCAATTTAGAATTCATAGCGGTATTTACATGTACATTGATGTTGTGGGAGATTTATGGATTGATGATCACCATACAATTGAAGACATTGGAATTACACTAGGATCTGCTTTAAGACATGCTTTGGGAAATAAAGTTGGGATTTCTAGGTATGGATTTACATTACCAATGGACGAAAGTATTTGTTCATGTGCTATCGATGTATCTGGTCGTTCTTTTTTAGAATTTTATGCTGTTTTTAATAATAAATATATTGGCGATTTAAATGCTTGTATGATAGAACATTTTTTTTATTCAATTAGTCAATCTATGAAAATTACTATTCATTTGCATGCTTGCGGTAAAAATGATCATCATTGCGCTGAAAGTTTATTTAAAGCGTTTGGTAGAACTTTGAAACAAGCTATTTGTTTGGATGGTTTTAGTTTACCTACTTCAAAAGGTGTTTTATAATGTCAATTGTAATTATTAATACCGGTTTTTCTAATTTATACTCTATTAGGAGTGCCATACGCAGGGTAGGATATACATCAAGTATTACTAATTCAATTCATGATATTAAAGTAGCTGATAAAATATTTTTGCCAGGTATAGGTACTGCTTCTTCTGCAATAAAAATGCTAACACAAAATCATTTATTATCATTTATAAAAAAGACAAATCAACCAATTTTAGGGATTTGTTTAGGTATGCAGTTGTTAGGAAAATATAGTTATGAAGGAAAAAAATGTATTTTATTAAATAAAATATCTAGTTCAATAAAAAAACTACCGAATAAACACTATTCTGTTCCACATATTGGTTGGAATACTGTACATTATACAAATTCTCATATTTTGTTTAAAAATATAGATAATAATACTCGATTTTATTTTTTACACAGTTATTATATGGATATTAATCCATATACTATTTCTACATCAATACACGGTCTTCAGTTTTGTTCTTCAGTTGCAGTACAAAATTTTTTTGGAGTACAATTTCATCCAGAAAAATCAGGATGTGCTGGAGAACAGTTAATTAAAAATTTTTTAGAGATATAATACATATGATTATTCCATCCTTAGATTTTATTAATGGTAGAATTGTACGACTATATCAAGGTAACTATAGTAATAAAACGTTATATGATATTGATATTTTCAAATATATAGACCAATGTATTAATGAAGGTTTAACACATATACATTTAGTAGATTTAGATGGATGTAATAATCCCAAAAATCGTCAGAAACATATTTTAAAAATTATTTCTTATTATCGTAATAAAATTACTTTTCAGGTAGGTGGAGGAATTCGTTTTATACGTGATGTAGAAGATTTATTAAACATGGGAGTTTCAAAAATCGTAATAGGCACTATTGCTATTGATAAACCTGATCAATTTAAAAAATGGCTATGTAAATATGGTAGTGATAAATTTATATTAGCTACAGATGTATATATCACCGATAATAATGACAGTAAACTTGCTATTCATGGCTGGAAAACTATTACTGATATTAACTTAGAAAGTATACTTGATAAGTTTATTCCTTATGGATTAAAGAATATTTTATGTACAGATATATCAAGAGATGGAACGTTTTTAGGTCCTAATGTAGTTTTATATAAAAATTTAAAAAAACAATTTCCAAATATAATGTTACAAGCTTCAGGAGGAATTAATTCTCTTTCAGATGTATGTCTTTTAAAAAAATGTAATGTAGATCATGTTATTGTTGGACGAGCTTTATTAGAGAAAAATTTTACTTTTTCGGAGGCTCAACAATGCTGGCAAAAAGAATAATAGCATGTTTGGATGTTAATAATGGACTGGTAGTAAAGGGTATTAAATTTAATAATCATGTAATTATTGGTAATATACTTGAACTAGCAAAATATTATTCACAAGAAGGAATCGATGAATTAGTTTTTTACGATATATCAGCTTCTCCCAGGAAAAAATTGCTAGACATTCAGTGGATTGCTCGTATTGCAGATGTTATTAATATTCCTTTTTCAGTAGCAGGTGGAATTTCTTCTGTAGAGGATGCGAGATTGATTTTATCTTTAGGAGCAGACAAAATATCTATTAATTCTCCAGCTTTACATAATCCTTCATTAATTAGCCGGTTAGCAGATTGTTTCGGGGTACAGTGTATTGTGGTTGGAATTGATTCGTGGTACGATAAAAATAGTAAAAAATATCATGTTTTTCAATACACCGGTCAACAAAGTAAATCTTGTTCTACATTGTGGCAGACTGTTGATTGGGTTCAGAAAGTACAACAATTAGGTGCAGGTGAGATTGTTTTGAACACCATGAATACAGATGGTATGAAAAATGGATATGATATTGTACAGTTACAGGGAATTCGAGATATTTGCTCAATACCGCTAATAGCGTCTGGTGGAGCTGGTAATATGTATGACTTTTTAAATGTATTTAATTATGCACATGTTGATGGAGCTTTAGCTGCTTCTATATTTCACGATAAAACAGTTTCCATTATAGATTTAAAAAATTTTCTATCTGATAAAGGAGTGATAATCAGAAAATGTTAACCTATGATGATATAAAAAACTTAAATTGGAAGAAGTCTAAAAATATGATACCTGCAATTGCTCAACATTATATTTCAGGAGAAATATTAATGTTTGGGTACATGAATCAATCTGCGTGTATGCATACTTTTAAAAATAAGTTATTTACTTTGTATTCTCGAAAAAAAAAACGTTTATGGGTTAAGGGAGAAACTTCTAAAAATTTTTTGTATGTAAAAAAATTAATAACCGATTGTGATCGTGATGTTATTTTAGTACAGGTTAAACCAGCAGGAAATACTTGTCATTTAAATAGATTCAGTTGCTTTAAATCTTCACAACCAATATATTCTTTTCTTTTAAAATTAGAAAATATTATTAAATTAAGAAAAAAAAATATTACTTATAAATCTTATGTGAATAATTTATTTTCTTCTGGTAAACATAGAATTGCCCAGAAAGTTGGTGAAGAATCAATTGAAGTAATTATAGCTTTTTTAGAAAAAAATTCTGTTGATGTTGTTAATGAATCATCTGATTTATTGTTTCATTTATTAATTTTGTTACAATATCTAGATATAGATTTTCAATTAATTATCAAAAATTTAAAGTGTAGGTCTAACAAATAATATTTAATATTTTTAAGCAATATTAACTATTTATAAAAAATTATGAATAAAATTTTTTATAAATTTACTTTTGAGGATATATATGTCTAATCATGATATTGGTGTTATTGGAATGGGGGTTATGGGAAAAAATTTAGCGTATAATATTGCTAGTACTGGATATACAGTGTCGGTATTTAATCGATCTAATAACATTATTATGAAATCTTTATTAGAAAAACCTATTAAAAAAGTGTTTCCGTATTTGTCTATAAAAGAATTTGTAAATTCTGTTCGTAAACCCCGATGCATCTTGCTAATGATTCAATCCGGACCTCCTGTAGACGAAATAATAAAAATTTTATTATCTTATATACAATCTGATGATATAATTATTGATGGTGGAAATTCATTTTATGTTGACACTATCAGAAGATTTAATTTTTTAAAACAAAAATCTATTCAATTTTTAGGTGTTGGAATATCAGGTGGTGAAGAAGGAGCTCTGTATGGTCCTTCGATTATGCCTGGAGGAAGTAGAGAAGCATATGATTTGGTAGCTCCAATTTTTGAAAATATTTCTGCTAAATATAAAAAAGAAGCATGTGTACAGTATATTGGTCCAGATGGATCTGGACATTACGTAAAAATGGTTCATAATGGTATTGAGTATAGTGACATGCAATTAATTGCAGAAACATATTCTTTGCTAAAAAATTTAATTGGTATGAATAATGTTGATATATCTAATATATTTAAGAAATGGAATAAGGGAGAATTATGTAGTTATTTGATAGAAATTACAGAAAAAATTTTGTGTAAAAAAGATATAGATGGAAATTTTATTTTAGATTCTATTTTAGATTCTGCTTCCAGTAAAGGTACAGGAACATGGACAGCTAAAAGTGCTTTAGAATTATATGCTCCTTGTTCTGTAATTGCAGAATCTGTTTTTTCTAGATATTTATCTATTATGAAAGTTAACAGGATGATTGCATCGACAATTTTGTTTGGACCTAAAATATCTTTAGATAGATCTTTTAACACAGAAGCATTTATTAGTGATCTTGGAAAAGCTTTGTATTTAGGAAAAATTATTTCATATGCACAAGGTTTCTTTTTAATGAAGATAGCTTCTCAGCATCATCATTGGAATTTACAATTTTATAATATTGCTAAAATTTTTCGTGCTGGATGTATTATTAGAGCAGATTTATTGAATAATATTGTAACATCATATAATGAAAATAATGATTTAATTGATTTATTATTTTCCCCTATCTTTCAGGAGATTAGCAATGCTTATCATGTATCTTTGCGCAATATCATTTCTGTAGCAGTACAGAATGGAATATCTATACCAGTTTTTTCCAGTGCGTTATCATATTACGATGGATATCGTACTGTAAATTCTTCTGCTAATTTAATACAGGCACAGAGAGATTATTTTGGATCTCATACATACCAAAGAATTGATCAATCTGGCACATTTCACACTAATTGGTCTTAGATTGTTAGTCTAATTATTATATAATTTATCATGCTATATTTTAGAAATATAAATATTAATTTTTATATTTTTTATTGTATATCAGTATAAAATTAGATTTTTTGTAAAGAAAGTTTATAGTTATTTAGTTTTAGAATGAATATGATATACAGTATGTATACAATTATATGTTTATGTCTATAGTTATAGGCATAAATTTTTTTAGAAATTACAGGGTTCTTCATTATTCTATAGTTTTTATATGATATTGATTTATCTTATTTTATCATTATGGTTATTTATGAAATCTTCTATTAATAAAATGTTAGTAACATGTGCTTTTCCATATGCTAATGGAGATATACATTTAGGACATTTATTAGAACAAATTCAAGCAGACATTTGGGTTCGATATTTTCGTATGAAAAATCGTTCAGTCATTTTTATTTGTTCAGATGATACACATGGTACAGCAATTATGTTACAAGCAAAAAAATTGCAGATTAGTCCTGATCAATTAATTAATGATGTACAAAAAAAACATAAAAAAGATTTTTTGCAGTTTTCTATAGTTCATGATAATTATTCATCTACCCATAGTAGAACTAATAAAAATTTTTGTATAAAAATATATAATCATTTATTAAAAAAAAATTTTATTAAAGAAAAGAAAATTATTCAATTATATGATACACATTTTCAGATGTTTTTATCGGATCGATTCATTAAAGGTACATGTCCACAATGTAAATCTAAAAATCAATATGGTGATAATTGTGATGTTTGTGGGTCTATTTATGATGCAACTGAATTATTAAATGCTACTTCCGAGTTATCGCATTCACCTTTGAAAAAAAAATCTTCTAATCATTTATTTTTTAAATTATCCTCTTTTTCAAGTTTTTTAAAAAAATGGATTAATTCTGATGTTTTGCAAGTATCTGTTTATAACAAAATTAATGAATGGTTGTCTGGTAATTTAAATTCTTGGAATATATCTAGAGATAAACCATATTTTGGTTTTTCAATTCCTAACCATACTGATAAGTTTTTTTATGTATGGATGGATGCTCCTATTGGATATATTAGTTGTTTTAAAGAATTATGTGATATGAATCAAGATATAAACTTTTATGATTATTGGTCAATAAATTCTAAACATGAACTGTACCATTTTATTGGTAAAGACATTATTTATTTTCATGCTTTGTTTTGGCCGGCCATATTGGAGGGATGTGGTTATAGAAAACCTACAAAAATATTTGCACATGGTTATTTGACATTTAAAGGATTAAAATTATCTAAGTCAAAAGGATCAATGATAACTGCCAGTAAGTGGTTATCCTATTTTGATTCTGATTCTTTGCGATATTATTTTTCCTCAAAATTATCTGATACGATTCAAGATATAGAAATGAATTTATATGATTATGCACGTAAAATCAACTCTGATATTGTAAATAGTATAATTAATTTAGCTTCGCGTAACGCTTCTTTTTTAGAAAAATATTTTTATAACATTTTATCTAACGATATAATTACATCAGCAGTATATAAAAAATTTATTAATTCTTCATTAGATATTGAGAAATTATTTGAACATAGAAAATTTTCTTTAGTAGTACAAAAGATTAGATATTTATCTGATTTAGCCAATAAATATATTACTGATAAAAAACCATGGATATTAATAAAAAACATACTTAATAAACAGAAAGTTCATAAAATTTGTTCTTTAGGGATTAATTTATTTAGAATATTGATTATTTTTTTAAAACCTATTATGCCTATTTTAGCTGATAATGTAGAATATTTTTTAAATACATCATTGATGTGGAAAAACATCCGCAAACCTCTTATGAACCATGAAATTAATAAATTTTCTTGTTTATATAAACGTATTAAAATGAGTAGTATTGATAATTTTTTGTCACAAATATAGTTAAAATTTAAAAAATATGATTAATCCATATAATTTTTATATATTTTAAAGAGTTAATAGACACATGTTGAATTGTAAATACTCCAATAGCAGCAATTAATTCATCATTATAAAACAATAAAGGTATTGTATTTCTTAACCAAGGAGGTATTTTATATTTTTGCCAGATTTTTTTTATGCTGATTTTTTTGTTTTTTTTATCACTTATGTAGTTTTTTTTGACATGGAAACGAATACTAACTAATACATTTTTTGGAGGATAAGGAATTTTATAAATATCTTGTTTGTGTTTTTGTTTTTTTTTCTTAAAAGGTATTAAGATTCCTAAATTTTGTGGTAATTTTAAAATTTTATTTATTTTTTTCCAATAAAGTATTTTATTTTTAATATTTTTATCAGGATAAATGTAATAAATTGTATTTTTGAATCGTCTTATTTCAGAATTATAAAAAATTATTTTTTTATTGTAATAGTTTTTATTATGAATAATTTCTTTATATATTCTATGTAATACATGATATGTAGATTGGTTAGTACTATTTTGATTAAACCACTGTTTTAAAATAGAATATTGAGCTTCTTTTGTAAGATTTTTAAAATTTAATAATGATAATGATCCATCAGAAAAAATGTTTTTTTTTAAAAAATATAAAATAAAAAAATTTAAAGATTTTTGATCTTTGGTAAGTATTTGCATACTTGTAGTACAATTTTTTAGAAAACTTGGCCATTTTTTATATATTTTTGATAGAATTTTTTTTCTTAAAAAATTTCTATCGTATTGTATAAGTTTATTAGATTGATCTTCTATCCATAGTAGATTTTTTTTTTTTGCCCAAGATATAATTTTTTTTTTTGGTGTAAAAATTAAAGGTCTTACTATTTTTATTCCATTATACACAGAACTGTATTTCATTCCTGATAAACCATTTATACTGCTTTTTCTTTTAAAAGATAAAAAAAGATTCTCACATTGATCATTGAGATTATGTGCTATTAATAAAATTTCTTTTAATAATATATGTTTTTTGAAAATTTCAAGTCTTTTTATTCTTGAATAACCCTCAATTCCATACTTGTTATGTTTTGGTATATGGATGTTATCTATAATTATGTGTATTTTTTTTTTTTTGCAAATATTTTCGCAATGTTTTTGTGAGTATAAAGAGTGTGAGTATAAATTATGATTTATATGTATAGCGCGGATTTTTATGTATTTAAAGTGTTTTTTATATTTTAATAGTTGATGTAATAATACGATAGAATCAACTCCTCCACTCAAAGCTAACAAAAAATGTTTTTGTTGGGGATATTTTAAGAATAATTTTTTTATAAACATATTTAATATCAACGTTATTTTACGTTCGAGTGGATTTGAACCACTAACTTCTACTATGTCATAGTAGCACTCTAACCATTGAGTTACGAACGTATATAATACATATTATAGTACATCAAATAAATGTGTAAAAAAATATACTAAATTATATAATAATTAAATATAATAATGATATCATAAATTGATACAATAATATATATATAAAATATATATAATTACATTGATTTTATAATTTTGAAACATTTCATAAATAATTTAGGTGAAAATATTTAAAATATTTTTTAGAATATGAATAAAAATAAACGTTTAATTATTTTAAAAAAGTTTGAACAATATTATTTAAACCCAACAATTAAATTGAAGTACAAAACATATTTTGAATTATTAATTTCTATTATTTTATCTGCTAAATCATCTGATGCACAAGTTAATAAAGTTACTAAAAAATTATTTTTGTATGTGCATAAACCATCAGATATTCTAGATTTAGGTTATGATCAGTTAAAAGTAATTATTCAATCAGTGGGATTATTTAATAAAAAAGCTTTAGCAATTATTAAAACTTGTCGAATTTTAAAGAATATATATAATGAAGATATACCTATGAATAAAGACAAATTATTGCTACTACCTGGAGTAGGGAGAAAAACTGCAAATTTATTTTTAAATATTGTTTTAAAAAAAAATTTTATTGCTGTAGATACACATGTTTTTAGAGTATCTAATCGTACTAATTTTGTGAATGGTATATCGTCTTATCATGTAGAAAATAAATTGTATCAGTGTGTTCCTATTAAATTTCAATCTCGTCTTCATAGTTGGTTTGGATCACATGGACGATATTTTTGTCGATCCTTATCTCCAAAATGTTCAATATGTATTATTAAGATATGGTGTGAATATCCTTATAAAATTATCAAATAATTAAATATTATAGAAAATGTATAGTATTACATACTATTATATGCTTTTATATAATAATTTATGAGTATGATTGTAATACGATATATGATTATTATTATTATGGCTTGATTTTTATTTTTTATATTTTGTATATAAATGATATTTATTATTAATATTCAATATTTTACAGGTTATTAGGATGATAAAAAAAAGTAATATTTTAGATTTTTTAAATGAAAAAGGTTTTTTTTCTCAAATTTTTAGTAAAGAAAATTTATATAAGCATATACAACAAAAAAATATTCGTTTATATTGTGGATTTGATCCTACTGCCAGTAGCCTACATATAGGTCATTTATTACCAATTTTATGTTTAAAATATTTTCAAGAATTTGGTCATACCCCTGTTATTTTAATTGGAGGTGCTACAGGTGTAGTAGGGGACCCAAGTTTTAGGACAAGTAAACGACCAAAATATTCTCGAGATTTTTTACAATTTAATCAGATGTGTTTAGAAAAACAGTTGTTGTTTTTTTTTAATAACAATAATTGTATTAATAATAAAGTTATTATATTAAATAATTATTCTTGGTTTAAGGATATTTCGGTATTGTTTTTTTTGAGAAAAATTGGTATACATTTTTCTGTTAATAATATGATTCATAAAGAATCAGTAAAGAAAAGGTTAATAAAAGAAAAAATTGGTATGTCTTTTACAGAATTTTCATATAGTTTATTGCAGGCATATGATTTTTCTTTTTTGTACAAAAAATATGGTGTTACTGTGCAAATCGGCGGATCAGATCAATGGGGAAACATTTTATCTGGTATAAGATTGGTTAAAAAGTTATATCAAAAAGAAGTATTTGGTATAACTAACCCATTGTTAACTACATTTAATGGGGAAAAAATTGGAAAAACAGGTAATCATACTATTTGGTTAGATTCTAGAAAAACTAGTCCATATAAGTTCTATCAATTTTGGATTAATGTTTCAGATAATGATATAAATAATTTTATTAATCTATTTACTTCTATTAATTTTAAAAAATTAAATATAATGTTTAGTAATACTAATGATATTAATAATTTAAGAAATAAAAAAATTTTTTTGGCAGAATTTCTAACTAAATTTGTGCATGGAAAAAACGCTTTAAAATCTGTTCAACGTATTACATATTTTTTGTTTGGTCAAGGGTCTAAACAGGATATTACAGAAAATGATTGTGAACAACTTATTCAAGATGGTATTCCGTCTATTATTTGTAATAATTATTTAGATTTACCACATGCTTTAGTTAAAGCAAATTTATCTACTTCTTTAAATCAAGCTCGTAATATGATACTTTCAGGTGCCATTCGTATAAATGGAAAAGTACAAAATAAAAAAGATTATTTTTTTGTTAAATTAGATTTTTTATTTGATAAATATACATTTTTATGTAGAGGAAAAAAAAATTATGTTTTGATTTTTTGGGAAATATGATTTTATATATTATAAAAATCTTTATAAAATTTAAGTTTCAATATTTTAGATATTAAAACTTTCTCCACAACCACATATAGTAGTGTGCTTGCTATTTTTAAAGGTAAAAGAAGAATTTAATTCTGTTTTAGAAAAATCTATTACAGTAGTATATAACTGTGATATTATTTTTTTAGGAATAAAAAACTTAATGGATTTTATTATATAAATATAATCTGAATTATTTATTTTTTTTTCTAATTTTAAGATATATTTAAATCCAGCGCATCCTGATTTTTTTAATTCTATTTTAATACCGTAACTATTTTTACTTTTTTTTAATAAAAATAATATTTGTTTTTTTGCTCGTTTAGTTAACTGAATCGGTACAATTGTTTTTGTATTTTTTCGTATTGTGATGTTCATTATTATGTTTTTTCCTGAAAGAATTTATTTTAAAAATTAATATAATTTTTATTTTTTTTTAAAATAAATTATGATTATATTATTTTTGTGTAAATATGTAAATAGTAATTTAAATTATGCATTTATAAATATTAAATAAAAAGTGTGTTAAATTATTTTTGATACAATAATTATTTTTTTAAATATATAGTTAAATAATTATTTATTTTTAAATAAATAGTGCATATGTTTTAAAAATTTTTTTGAATTTTTTTATTTATTTGGTAAATAGCTAATTATATTTTATAATAAATCTTTATTTAAAAGATAATAATATTTATTTAATTACATACCACTATTTTATAGTGAAATAATTATTTGTTTTTTTATGATATATACATACTAGTAATATTAAAAATTTATAATTTAAGACTATTTAGTTTTATTAATTTTTTATTACACGATTTGAATATGGTATTATATAGCTATTTGAAATACAATATTCTTATCAATAATTTTTATATATATGGTAACTCTTATTAATATATGTTATTTATAATATTTTATTTTTAAATATATTAAATTTATTAAATATATTTTATAAATATTACAATGAATTATTTATTAATATAAATCTGAATTTTTGTTAAATTATATCGAGAATAAGATGAAAAAAAAAAATGAATTAGTTAATGCAAAAAGTAATGGATTTCTAATTACTCCATTAGTTTTGTTTGATCGTTATTCTATCACACCAGATGTACATGATTTAATTCGATCTACACGTAATAATATAAAAAATATTCTATTAGGTAATGATAAACGCTTATTGGTAATTATAGGCCCGTGTTCTATTCACGATCCTGTTTCTGCTATTGAATATGCAAAAAAAATACAAATATTACGTAAAAAATATTCTAAATTTTTAGAAATAGTAATGAGAACATATTTTGAAAAACCACGAACTGTATTAGGTTGGACTGGTTTAATTTCTGATCCTAATTTAGATGGTAGTTTAAATGTAAATGAAGGTTTAGCCATAGCTAGGAAATTATTATTAGAAATTAATAAATTAGGTGTACCAACTGCTACAGAATTTTTAGATTCTACCGTTAGTCAGTTTATTTTCGATTTAATTAGTTGGGGTGCTATTGGAGCTCGTACTACAGAAAGTCAAGTTCATAGAGAATTAGCTTCTTATTTACCATGCCCTATAGGTTTTAAAAATGGAACAGATGGAAATATTTTAATTGCAGTAGATGCAATTCGTTCGGCTACTGCTAGTCACTTATTTTTATCTCCGAATCAACAAGGAAAAACTGTAATTTATCATACTACTGGAAATTCTTGTGCTCACATTATTATGCGTGGAGGAAGAGTACCTAACTATCATAAAGTAGATATTGAACATGCTATTAAAAAATTAAAAATGTTTAATCTTCCGGAACATTTAATAATAGATTTTAGCCATGCTAATTCTCTGAAAAAACATCAACAACAATTAGTAGTTTCAGATTCTGTTTCACGCCAAATTTATAATGGATCTACTGCTATATCAGGTGTTATGATTGAAAGTTTTTTAGAAGAAGGTTCTCAAAATTTGAGTGATATAAAAAATTTAAAATTTGGTCAATCCATAACAGATTCTTGTTTAGGCTGGGATGATAGTGTGTTATTAGTACAACAATTATTTAAATCTGTTGCAATTCGTTTTAAATAATTTTCCATGTATATGATATAGTATATTATAGATATTTTTCTGATTGTTTTTTTTAATTCACACAAAATATAGATATTATTTAGAATATTGTAGATTTACACAATATTTATTTTAAATAAATATATATTATTGATATAATATGAATTTTATAAGGATTGAATATGCCGATTGTTATATCGTGCAACGGAGTTGATAAAAGTTATACTAAGATAGTTACTGTAAAAAAAATTCTGGAAGATTTTTATCCTATACATACATCAAATTTTGTAGCAGGTTTAGTAAATAATAAATTAGTTACTTTAAATACAATTATATCTAAAAATTCAACAATTGTGATGATTGATGACAGTAATCAAAATTTTCTGTCTCAAGTAAAAAGGTCTTGTATTCAATTGTTAAACCGTGTATTAAAAGATATATGGTTAGACGTTAAAATAGCTAATTCATGTATAAATGAATTTGGATTTCACTGTGACATTGATATGTCATATGTACTAAAAAAAAAGGATTTACATGAAATTTCTAAACGAATGTTAAAAAAAATTTCTACTGCTTATAAAATATTTGTTAAACGTGTTGATATATCATATTTTTTAGATTTTTTACAAAAAAATAATGAAACTTATCAGATTGATATTATTCGTAAAAAATACAGTAGTAAAAATACTATTGATGTTTGTTATCATGAAGATTATTGTGAATTTTATGATCATGCTCAAGTTTCTAATATTAAGTTTTGTGAACATTTTCTTTTACAAGATGTATCAGGAGCTTATTGGAATAGTAATAAAAATAATAAAATGTTACAAAGAATTCATGTAATAATTTGTACATCAAAATATCAATTATTAAAGTTTTTATCTATTTCAAAAGAAATAAAAAAAAGAGATCACCGTAAAATTGCAAAATTATTAGATTTATATCATATTCAAAAAGAATCACCGGGTATGATATTTTGGCATAAAAATGGATATGTTATTTTTAGACAATTAGAACAGTTTATTCGTGATCACTTATCTAAACATCATTATGAAGAAGTTAAAAGCCCTGTTATTATTGATAAATCTTTATGGGAAAAAAGCGGTCATTGGAAATATTATAATACATCTATTTTTATAACTAAATCTGAAAATAGAGAATATTGTATTAAGCCTATGAATTGTCCAGCTCATGTTCAAATTTTTAAAAGTAAATTGCAGTCTTATAAAGATTTACCGATACGTATCTCTGAATTTGGAAGTTGTCATAGACAAGAATCATCTGGTTCATTACATGGATTAATGCGAGTACGTGGATTTACTCAAGATGATGCTCATATTTTTTGTACTCCAGAACAAATAAAAAAAGAGTTAAATGATTGTATTCATTTATTACTTAATTTGTATAATACTTTTGGTTTTAAAAAAATTTTTATAAAATTTTCTACTCGCCCTATAAAAAGGATTGGTAGTGAAAAAATGTGGAATCAAGCAGAAGAAGATTTAGAATATGTGCTAAAAAAAAATAATTTATCATTTCAATATCAAAGAGGAGAAGGAGCTTTTTATGGCCCTAAAATTGAAATATCTTTAGAAGATAATTTACAAAGAATATGGCAATGTGGAACTATTCAATTAGATTTTTATTTAGCGCGACAGTTAAATGCTTATTATATTGACAAAAATAATGTAAAAAAAAACCCCATTATTATTCATAGGGCTTTATTAGGTTCGATAGAAAGATTTATAGGTATTTTACTTGAAGAATTTAAAGGAAAATTACCGATATGGTTGTGTCCTATTCAAGTGAATGTAATTAGTGTTTCTATATTACATTCATTATATGTACAAAAAATAGTGCAAAAATTATTATTACATGATATTCGAGTTATTTTTGATATAACTAATACTAGCGTTGGATTTAAAATTCGTTCTTCTATTGTGCAAAATATACCATATATTTTAATATGTGGAGATAAAGAAATACAAAATAAGTATATTACAATAAGAAATAGATTTAGTAATAAACAATACAAATCTACAATTGATATTTTTATTAACAATATTACAAATAATATTAAAAATCGTAATCTTCAGGATTTTATAATGGAGGGTTAGAGTATTAAAGTCGGAAAAAAAAATCAATTATCTCGTTCGTATCGCGTTAATTATGAAATTCGTTCTATTGAAGTGCGATTAACGGGTTTACAGGGCGAATCATTAGGGATTGTTAGTGTTCATCAAGCGCTGGAAAAAGCTAAAATAGATGGTTTTGATTTAGTTGAGATCAGTCCAAATTCTAAGCCTCCTGTATGTCGTATTATGAATTATGGTAAATTCTTATACGAAAAAAACAAAGCTTTAAAAAAACAAAAAAAAAAACAAAGGATTGTTCAAATAAAAGAAATAAAATTTCGTCCCAATACTGATGAAGGTGATTATCAAGTTAAATTAAGAAATTTAATACGATTTTTAAAGGATGGTAATAAAATAAAGATTACCTTGAGATTTAGAGGTAGAGAGATGACTCATAAGGATATTGGTATAAATATGTTAAATCGTTTAAAAAATGATTTATCTACTCTAACTTATGTTGAATCTTTTCCTACCAGAATTGAAGGTCGACAAATGATCATGATGTTATCTCCAAAAAGATAAATTATATTGCTAATTGGTATATATTTTTATTAAAAATATATTTTTATTTTGGAATTTTTATGCCTAAACTTAAAACATTGCGTAGCGCTGCTAAAAGATTTAAAAAAACTGCTTCAGGTCAATTTAAACGTAAACAAGCAAATTTACGTCATATTTTAACTAAAAAAAGTACTAACAAAAAGCGTAATCTTCGTAAAAAAATTGTTCTTTCTTCATCGGATTATGCAAGGGTTACTAATTTTCTTCCTTATTTATAATTCTAAAAGAGTGATTTTTACAGATTATATGTATATAGGAGATTTTTGATGGCACGTGTTAAAAGAGGTGTTATTGCACACGCTCGTCATAAAAAAATAATTAATTTAGCAAAAGGATATTATGGAGCACGTTCCCGGGTGTATCGTGTTGCAAAACAAGCAGTTATTAAAGCTGGACAATATGCTTATAGGGATAGGCGTAATAAAAAAAGAAATTTTCGTAAATTATGGATTATTAGAATTAATGCAGCTGCACAGAATTATAATTTATCATACAGTAAATTTATTCATGGATTAAAAATATCTTCCGTGAATATTAATCGAAAAATGTTAGCAGAAACAGCAATATATGATAAAGTTGCATTTGAAGCATTAATAAAATGTTCAAAAAGTTCTATACATTTATAATAAATTAATAAAAAATTTTATAAAATTATCAGAGGGAGAATCATTAATCTCCCTGTGTACATTAAAAATTTTTATTTTTTGTATGTATTTTATACAATAAATATATTGGTATACACGTGAAACTACAACAAGAAATATATAAATCGATACAAAAAATCTTATATCATGCTATGTACGAAATAAAAAAAATAGATGATATTACATCACTTAACAATTTTAAATCAAAATATTTAGGAAAAAATAGTGTTTTATATTTTTATCTTTCTAAATTAATTACTCTGGAAGTTTCAGAACGCATACAGTGTAGTGTTTTTTTGAATAGTTGTAAAAAAAAAATTCAAGATAAAATTAATTATAAAAAAAAGAAGTTACAGGATAATCAATTAAATCAACAAAAAAACAAACATTTTTTAGATTGTACTTTGCCGGGTAGAAAAATTGAAAAAGGTAATTTACATCCTCTTACTATTATTATTAATGAGATCAAAAAATTTTTTAATTATTTGGGTTTTAAAACATTTTATGGTCCAGAAATAGAGAGTACATATTATAACTTCGATGCTTTAAATATACCAAATGATCATCCAACTAAAAGTATGAATGATACTTTTTGGTTTGATATAAATCATGTATTACGAACACAGACATCTAGTGTACAAATTAGAATTTTAGAGAAATATTCTATTCCTATACGTGCAATTGTTCCTGGAAAAGTATATCGTCGTGATTATGACCACACGCATACACCTATGTTTCATCAGGTCGAAGGTTTAATTGTGGATACTTCAATTTCTTTTTCACACTTAAAATGGATTTTAGAGAATTTTATTATTAAAATTTTAAATAAAAATGTAAAGGTACGTTTTCGCAATTCATATTTTCCCTTTACTTGTCCTTCAGCTGAAATGGATATTCAAGATAAATATGGAAGATGGTTAGAAATACTAGGATGTGGTATGGTTCATCCAAATGTTTTAAAATACTGTAATATTGATAGTAATACGTATTTAGCCTGTGCTTTTGGTATTGGTGTAGAAAGAATAGCTATGTTAAAATATTCAGTTTCTGATATTCGTTGTTTTTTTGAAAACGATATACGATTTTTAAAACAATTTTATAATAGTGAGAAATATTAATGAAGTTTGGAGAAGAATGGTTATATAATTGGATTGATCCGTCTGTTTCAAGTACACGGATATGTGAGCAATTAACAAATTTTGGTTGTGAAGCGGAATGTATTCCTCATAAACAGATTTATGTAAAGAATACCATTATTGGTCAAATTATTTGCAAACAATTGTGTTCTACTAATAAAACATTAATAAGATATACAGTACGTATACATTATGATAAAAAAATTTATATTGTCTTTAAAGATAAAAAATATTTATTAGTAGGGTCTAAAATATCAATTATTTTACCTAACTTGATTTTAAAAGAAAATAAACATTTTATATCATCAAATATTAAAAAAGATAGATTAGATTGTACTTTTGGTTCGTATCATTTATTAGGAATAGAACAAAATAATCACGATATTGTTATTTTTACAGATAATGCTTTAATTGGATTAAATTATAATTACTATATGCGTATAAATAAATATATAATGAAATTTTTTATTCCATTTAATAGAGTAGATTTGCGTTCTATTTGGGGTTTATCTCGTGAAATAGCTTTGTTAAATAACTTGCCTATACCTAAATTGAAATATCAAGATGTATTATTACGTTCTCATTCTTGTAAAAATAGCATAGATGTTACTGTTAAGCATGATTATATACAATATATTTTTTGTGAAATACACTCTGTACAGGTCTGTTCTATTTTGCCAATTTACATTCAAGAAAGATTAAGACATGCAAGTATGCTTACAGATAATATAATTATAAACATTATTAATTATATATTTATTGAAACGGGTCATTGGTTTCATATATTTGATTTAGATAAATTAAATAATAAATTAAATAATAAATTAAATATATATAGTTTAGAAAAAAAAGAATTTATTAGTAATATTCATGATCAAAAAATTTGTTTACAAGAAGGTACTGTTGTTTTATCAGATTCTAAAAATATTTTATCTTTTGAAGATATGGAATATTCTAGATATTGTAAAGTTAGTCGTTATACAAAAAATTTATTTTTAGGGTCTATATGTTTTGATCCTATATTTATACAACAACGATGTTTATTAGTACCTTCGATTGATAGACAACTCGAATACTCTAAGTATAACATATATCCTTCTTTGCAAAAAAATATTTTTCAGTATGCACAAAAATTAATAACAAGTATATGTAGAGCAAAATCTTCTGTTTTTAAAGAGTATCATATGAAAAATTGTATTAATAAGTCTACTGTATTGTTATTAAAACTTGAAAGGTTAAATAAAATTACTGGAATTTCTTTTTTTAAAGAAGATGTACTATCTATTTTAAAGATTTGTCGTTTTTCTTTTCATGAAGAGAAAAATATTTTTTATGTTATACCGCCTTTTTGGCGTACTGATATTAAAATTGCTGAAGATGTGGTTAGTGAAATTATTCGAGTTTATGGTTATAAAAAAATTGTATCCAAACCACCTACAGAATATATGAATGTTATGTTGAATAAACATAAGAACATCTCATTATCACGAATTAAATTATTTCTGATAGATCGTGGATATTTTGAAATTATTTCATATAGTTTTATAAATCCTATGACACATAAATATTTTCTTTCAGACAATAATACTATTAAAATATGCAATCCTATTTCTAATGATATGTCAGAAATGAGGTCATCAATATGGATTAATTTATTGAATTGTATTTCCTACAATCAAAAACGTCAACAAGAATCTATTCGTATTTTTGAAACTGGATTATGTTTTTTTGCGAGTAAAAATAATTGTGCTTCTATAATTCAACACGAATATTTATCTGCTGCAATAAGCGGTTTTGTTAGTCGTCGTGAATGGTACTTAAAAAATAGAAAAGTTGATTTCTATGATTTGAAAGGTGATATTGAATCTATTTTAAATATTTGTGGTAAATTAAATCATGTAGAATTTATTTCAGAAAAATATATTGGGTTATGTTCTAGACAAAGCGCAGGAATTTATTTATATGGTCAGTTAGTTGGTAGAATTGGTGTTTTAGATGCTTCTCTTCATCGAATTTTTGATTTAAAGGATTCAGTTGTTTTATTTGAAATTATGTGGGAAAAAATTAATAGCTATTCAGTTATTAAGAAAAAATCTATATCTTTATTACCAAACAGCAAAAGAGATATTTCTATTATAGTATCTGATACTATTTTAAGTAAAGATATTTTAAATATATGTCACGATAGTATTAGTATCCATACTTCAGATATATATATATATGACATATATACTGGATCAAATATTCCTTTTAAAAAAAAGAGTGTATCTATTTGTTTTATTTTTCAAAGTACTGATATCATGTTACATGAATCAAAAATTAACTCTAATATTTTAAAGTGTATAGAGGAATTAAAAAATAAACTAGGAGCAGTTTTAAGAAATTAAATTTTTATTATTATAAATAATACATAAATTTTAGATTATTTATTTAAAAACAATTAAGTACATCAAATATAAGAAATATGATAGAAATTTTTGTACAAAGATAAGTGAATATTTAAAGAGTAAGTAAAAAATGGTTTAATTTTATAAATTTCATTTGAAAAATAAAAAATAATAATTAAAAAGAATTTTAAAAAATGACAAAAATTTTACTTCCGATAAAAGAATAGTTTTTAAATCTTTTTTAAAATTTTAATATGATAGAAAATTTTTATAATGTATTGTTTATTAATATATTTATATATTTTATATGTACTAAATGTGATATTTTTTATTAAAAATTTCTATAAAATTAAAACAATTGTTTGATTTTTTGGATTTTTATTTAATTTTAAGTATCATTTTTTTTGAAAATAGATATTTATATAAATAATTTTAGATTTTTTTTAGTAAGAAATTTTATTATATAGTAAATGTACAAGTCTATATTTTTATATAGTGAATATTAGTATTTTTATATATATTATAGCTAGCGCTAGATAGCGTGCATAATTTTTTTTGTAATTATAATACCTAAATTATACACGTAATTTCAGAATTTTTTATATTTTTTTTATATATTGAAATTTAGTATATAAAAATTTTTTGTATGTATATAAAATATTTTATAGTCATTTTTTATATATATGATTTTTTTTATAAATTAGAAAAATTAGTAATATATAAAAATATTTCTTGTATATTCTGTAGTATAAAAATACGATGTGAACGTATTTCTATATTTAAATCATATACAAAAGATTTTTGAAAAAATATTTCTATAGGTTTACATAATTTTTTAATACATTTTAATACATATAAATAATTTATGTGTTTATTTTTATAGAGTATTATTTTTATGGATTGAATATGCTTAATTAATTGGTTTTCATGTTTTAAAAAATTTTTAGTACAATTTAAGTAATGTGAATTCAGTTTTATGAGTTTTGTTTTTTTTGGTATTTTAGAAATAATGTTGTTAATTCTTTTATAGGTATTAAGAATTTTTTCAAAGTTATATTTTTTTTTGAAATCGGTAAGCGCATTGATTCGTGCGTTAATATCACAAAGATTAGATAATTGTAACGATAAAACTGATAAAATTATTTTTTTTTTATGTTTTGTTGTATATAATGATATGTATTTAGAATATATAAAATTCAAAATTAATATTTTTATTTTTTTTGTGTTTTGTATATGAGGGTATAAATTAATAGATTTTTTAATTATTTTTAAAAGATTAATATTTATTTTTTTTTCAATTATAATCCGAATAATTCCTATAGCTGCTCTACGTAAAGCAAATGGGTCTTTTTTGTTGGTGGGTTTTTTTCCTATACTGAAAATTCCAATAATAGTATCTATTTTATCTGCAATACTTAATACACAAGATATTTTTTGAGTTGGTATATTGGATTGTGAAAAACTTGGTAAATAATGTTCTTTAATGGCAAGTGCTACTTTTTTATTTTCTTGGTGGTATAAAGAGTAATACATACCAATAGTTCCTTGAAGAGCAGAAAATTCTGTTACAATATTAGTAGTTAGATCGCACTTGGAAAGAATAGCAGCTCTTTGTGTTAATAAAATATTAGTTTTAATTTTATGAGCGATATATTGACTTAATTTACTTATTCTTAAAGTTTTTTCATATAGTGATCCTAATTTTTTATGAAAAGATATGTTTTTTAATAATGTTAATCTTTTTGCAAATGTTATTTTTTGATCTGTATTAATAAAAAAATTTACGTTACTTAATTTTGAATGTAATATTTGCTCATTTTCTTGAACTATTTTTTTATAATTTAAAGTATCAACGTTGCTAATAAAAATAAAATTATTCGTTATAATATTTGTTGTTTTGTTATATAGTGGAAAATATTTTTGATTATTTTCCATAGTATATACTAACATTTCTTCAGGTATTTTTAAGTATTTTTTTTTAAATTTAGCTAAATGTGCTACCGGCCATTCTACTGAAGCTGTAACTTCTTCTAGTAATTTTTCATTTATATTTATTGAATTTTTAGATTTTTTAGATAAATATTGTATTTGATTAAATATTTTTTTTTTTCTTTCTTCATGATCAATAAGAATATATTTTTTTTTAAATAATTCAGTTGTATATTGATTTGCATGAGTAAAAATTATTTTTTCAGGCATCATTAAAAAATGTCCATGAGAAATATTTTTATAAGTAATGCCTGGTATATTTAATGAAATATTTTTGTCATCCAACAATATCATAATATTACGTATTGGACGAGAAAATCGTATAGAAGTAGTATTCCATATCATAGATTTTTTAAAAGGTATTTTTTTTATTGTATAAGAAATGATATATATTAAAGTTTTTTTTAATGAAACTGTTTTCTTTGAATTAGAATATGTAAGATGTTTAGTTTTTTTAATGCATTGATTTTCAGTCTTTTGTATAGGTATTCTATGTTTTTTTGATGACAGTATTGCTATGGGAGTAATTTTATTGTTGGAATTAAATGATTCTTGTGCAGAAGGATTTGTTTTTCTTATATGTGTATATTTGTTGGAACATAATAAAGAAAAAATTTTTACAGTTATTTTTTTAGAAGTATAGTATAAAAATATAGATTCGTATCTAATTTTACTTTTTTGAAGTTCTTTTTGTATAGTTACATAAAAAAATTGGGCTATAGTAGTTAGCTCTTTACTAGGTAAATCTTCTGTTTGTATTTCTATTAATAATATTTTTTTTTTCATTTTTTACTCTTTACTTTGATTATAAATATATTGTATAGCAATTTTTTTTATTTGTTTTCGTATATTCAAAATATGTTCAGTTCGATCTGTTGTAGATAATATTTTTTTACAATCTAATAAATTAAAATAATGAATAGCATGTAACATTTGTTCATATGCTGGAATGGACAATGGAATAGTGAGATTTATGAGTCTATTTGCTTCTTGTATATGTAGTGTAAATAATTGTAATATTTGTTGTGTATCAGAAAATTCAAAATTATATGATGAATTTTCTTGCTCTTGATGTAAAAATATATCTGAATATTTTATTTTAGTTGCATTTCTAGTATCCCATAAAATATCATAGATATTATCTATATTTTGTAGGTGCATAGAAATTCTTTCTAAACCATACGTAACTTCAACTGTTGGTTGATTACAATTAATACCACCCATTTGTTGAAAGTATGTAATTTGAGTAATTTCCATCCCATTTAACCATACTTCCCACCCTAAACCAGAAGCTCCGAGTGTAGGATTTTCCCAATTATCTTCCATAAATCTAATATCGTTATTCTTGATATCTATTCCAATTTTTTTTAAAGATGATAAATATAGTTGTTGAATATTTTTTGGAGCAGGTTTCATAATTACTTGAAATTGAAAATAATGTTGTAATCGATTAGGATGGTTGGTATACCGTCCATCTAATGGTCTTCTAGAAGGTTGTAAGTAGGCTATTAAAGAAGGTTTTTTTTTAAGAATGTTAAAAAAAGTATGATGATGGAATGTAGCCGCTCCTATAGAGATATCTAATGGTTGTAGAATAATACAGTTATGTTTACGCCAAAATTTTTGTAGTATATGAATTGTTTGATAAAACGTATTGTAATGAATAGACATAATTTTTCTTTTTTTAATAGTTTTAGAAATATGTACAATATATATTGTAATATTATTTTGATAACATTTTTATGTTATTTTGATCATAGTGTTTATATACAAATGTGATGTTTATTGTATAAATATTAAAAGATCAATAATGTTTTTTATCACTTGTATAAGCAAAATACAATCAAGATTATAAGTATTTTATGATATTTATATATTAATTATAATCAAACTAGTATTCTGATACTAGATTTATTTTTTATTAGATATCAATTTTAAATAGGAATGATTAATTATATATGAAATATATAGGTGCACATGTAAGTACTAAAGGGGGTTTAGAAAATTCTGTATTACGAGCATATCAATTAGGAGCAACAGCTTTTTCTATTTTTGTATATAATCCATTGCGATGGATAAATCCTCCCTTACAGAGAAATATTATATATAATTTTAGAGAATCTTGTAAAATATATCATTATTCTCCCTCGCAAATTTTGCCGCATAGTAGTTATTTAATTAATTTAGGTCATCCTCAAAAAGAATTGAATAGAAAATCGTGTGAAACTTTTATTAAGGAAATTAAATGTTGTTATGAATTAGGTTTAACAATGATTAATATTCATCCTGGTAGTCATTTATATCAGATTACAGAAAAACAATGTTTAGAAAATGTTTCTAATTCCATAAATTTTGTATTGAGTAAAACACGTAAAATCATTATTGTTTTAGAAAATACTGCTGGTCAAGGAAGTAATATTGGGTATTGTTTCGAACATTTATCATTTATTATTAATAAAATTGAAGATAAATCTCGTATTGGTATATGTTTAGATACTTGTCATTTATTTGCTTCAGGATATCAATTAAATGATAAAAATAATTTTTTAAAAACATTTAAAAAATTTGATAGTTTAATTGGTTTTCAATATTTATTAGGAATTCATATTAATGATTCTCAAGGAATTTTTAATAGTCGATTGGATCGTCATCATAATTTAGGATATGGAAAAATAAAAAAGAATGTTTTTTCATGGATCGTTCAAATCATTGAATTTAAAAAAATTCCAATGATTTTAGAAACTAAAGATACAAGTATGCAGAAAAATGAAATTTGTTGGTTAAAAAAACAGTCTATATTGAATTCTAGAAAAATTTTAAACGTATAAAATATTATCTTATGTTATATTGATATTTAAATAATATGATTTATTAATTGGATTTTTTTACTGTTTGGAGTTGTTCACATGATAACATTACACGCAATTTTTCGTGATAAACGAGGTACTAGCAATAGCCGCTATATACGTAAAATATATCGTCGTGTTCCAGGAGTAATATATGGTAAAAAAAAATTAAATCAAGAACTATGGATTTCTTTAGAACATGATTTAATTTTTAATTTACAAAAAAATATTGAATTTTGTTCACAAACGATTGCAATTATTTTAGAAAAGAAAAAATTTTTCGTTATTGTCAAAGATATTCAATATCATGCTTTTAAATCCATGTTATTACACATAGATTTTTTTTGTGTTGACATAGAAAATAAGATAATAATTTAATATTTTTATATGTTTAATTTTTATAAAATAAAACTATTGTAGTATATGACATTTAATAATTTATTTTTTTAATATTATGTATCGGCACGTTTTTATATTAATACAATTTATAGAATTGTTTTTTATGAAATTTTTCGTGCCGATTATTTTTATCTTAATTTTAATTTTTGAAGTTCAAATTATTTTATTTATCAAACTCTTATAATAATATAAAAATATTTTTTTAAAAATTAAATTTTTATATTTTGTTTTAAATATATATACAATAATAGTTAAATATTACAAAATTTTTAACTATAATTAACATTTTTATGTAGATGTATTTATGAAGAGTATATTAAAATTATATTTTAAATATTAATTTTTGAATGCACAGCGTATTTTATTAAATTTGATAATAGGAATATGTAAAAATATAATTTAAATATTTATAATTTTAATAAAATAAGTTTTTAATAAATTAAAAATTGTTAATACTTTAATAATAAAAATATACATATTTACATTTTTTAAAAATTAGATAAATTTAATTAAGAAAAATTTTTTATCTAAATAACTAATAGTATTATGTATATATATTTGATTATATATCAAATAAACAATAGTTTTCTGATAGTTAAACATTACCGTGACATTTTTTTTGCTATGTTAGTTAATTATTATAAATAATTTTAAAAAATAAAGTAACTTTGATATAAAATATCTAACATTTTTTATATATATAAATATAAATTAATTTAAAAATTATTTTTAATAAAGATACTATTTTTGGTATAGTATTTTCAATATATTATGTTGATGTATAATATGTAAATATTGTTATTATTTTAATAAATCTGAATTTTATCTATAAATAAGATTGTTTTAAGATAAGTATTTTTTATATCAAAATATAATTTTATAAAATAATGTGATATAGGTGAATGTACATAAAAATATATATAAATGTTTGGTTGATCTTTTTGAGATATATGATAAATATTATTATTAATAATATGATTAGTTAGTTTTTTTACTTATCATTATATTTAATGGTACCATGCGAAGGTATTTTATAAATAACGTTTTTCTTGTGGATGATTCTATAAATTTAACAATAATCAATTAATTTTTAATTACATAGAGATAGTGAAAAAATTTAATGTGGTAAATATATGAATAGATTTATGTATAAAAAACACATTCCTGTAAAAAGATTTGGTCAAAATTTTTTAAAAAATGAAATTATTATAAAAAAAATTGTACAAAGTATGAATTTAAATAGTTTCGATAATGTTATAGAAATTGGTCCTGGTTTAGGTGCATTAACATTTCCTATATGTGAAATTGTAGATAAAATTACTGTACTTGAAATAGATGAAAATATAATATTTTTTTTGTTATGTCATCAGTATAATAAAAAAATGAATATTATTTTAACTGATGTTATGAAATTTGATTTTCGATATTTTTTTTCTTTGAAAAAAGATGTTTTGTACAGATTAGTAGGTAATTTGCCTTATAATATTTCCGTTTGTTTTTTTTTGAAAATGATTTTGTATAATGTACATATTTATGATATGCATTTTATGTTTCAAAAAGAAGTAGCGTATCGATTATTAGCTAATCCTGGAAGTAAAGAGTATGGAAAATTAAGTGTTATAGCTCAATTTTTTTATAGAATTACGCTTATTACCCCAGTAGATAAATTTAATTTTTTTCCTAAACCAAAAATAAATTCTGTTTTTTTGCGATTTATTCCATATAATAAGAAATATGATGACTATAGTATAAAACAGAATTTTTTTGCTTTAGAATTGATTACTCGCGCTGCTTTTCAACATCGACGTAAATTATTAAAGAGTAATTTATCAAATATGTTTTCTGAAAAACTTTTATTAAAGTTAGATATCCATTCATTTTTTCGTGCTGAAAATGTTTCTGTATATCAGTATTCATTATTAGTAAGAAATTTTTTAGAATCACATATTTGATTATACATATTATACATATAATAAATAAAATATTTTTTTGTGAAATAGTCTTTTTATAAATTTTTATTTTATAAATGCATGTAGATACTTTTATTGTAATGGTATTTATATGACTTTTTTATATCTGTATATTTATACTAGATTATATTCTGTAATAGCGGATTATGTTTTTATAAAAGTAGAGTTTATTTAATTACATAGTTATATAACTATGTATCTATATAATTTTATAGTTATATAGTTATATAGTTATATAATAATTTTATTAAGAGTGTTTTATTTGAATAATATTAGTTTTTATATTAAATATTTTATTTTATATTAAAAAATAAAATATAATTATCAATTTTTTTTTTAGATTTTAATATAAAACAATTTATATAATTTTAATTATATTTATGTAAATAAAGATATTTATATAAATATTTAATAACAATTATAGTTTTAACTAAAATTTATTGTGATGTATGTCCTGTAAACACAGTATTTCTTTTTCCCCAATGTATTTTAGTGCGGAGATAGTAGCAAATGCTCCATTTAACGTAGAATCATAATGTATTTTATATTTTAGAGCCATATTGCGTATTTTGCGTGTTTCTATATTTTTTTTGTTATCTATAGCAGTATTTATAATATATATATATTTTTTATTTTTTATGAAATCTTGAATGTTTGGTCGTCCTTCGTAGATCTTATTAACTAATTTTGCTTTAATTCCTGTAGATTTTAATTTTAAATATGTACCTCTCGTTGCTTCTATATTGAATTTTAGTTTTCTTAATTGTACGGCAATATCTATAATAGAATTCTTATCTTTTTTTTGTACAGATAATAGTATTATTCCCTTTTTTTTTAAGTGTATAGATATTCCTAACATAGCTTTATAGAAAGCTAACGCAAAGTTTTTTCCTAAGCCCATCACTTCTCCGGTAGATCGCATTTCTGGTCCTAACATAGGATTAGTTTCTGGAAATTTATTAAATGGTAAAACAACTTCTTTTACAGAATAATGTTTTAGTTTAATTCTTTCGATGTATTTTTGTTGTGATAAAGTGTTTCCACAAATTACACGCATCGCTATTTTAGCCAAGGGAATACCTAGAGCTTTTGAAACAAAAGGAATGGTTCGTGAAGCTCTTGGGTTTACTTCTAAAATAAATATTTTTTTGTTTTTAACGGCAAATTGAATATTGATTAATCCAAGTACTTTTAATTCAATAGCTAAAATTTTCGTTTGTTTTTCTATTTCTTTTTCAGTTTTTTTATCTAGAGTATAAACAGGTAGAGTACATGCTGAATCTCCAGAGTGTATTCCTGCTTGTTCTATATGTTCCATAATTCCTGCTACAAAAACTTTTTTTCTGTCGCAAATTGCATCTACATCTATTTCAGTGGCATCATCTAAATATTGATCTAACAAAATTGTTTGTTTTTTTGATTTTTTATCGCGATTTTGAAAATATTCAATGAGATGGTTATTGCTATAGATTATTTCCATTTCTCGACCACCTAGAACATATGAAGGGCGAACAATAATTGGATATCCTATTTTATTAGATTTTTTTAGTGCGTCCTGTATATTATTAGAAGTGTAATTTTTAGGTTGTTTTAATTTTAATCGATTGATAATTTTTTGAAATTTTTTTCTATTTTCAGCTATATCAATATATTTTGGCTGGGTACCTAATATTTTTATTTTTTCTTTTTGAAGTTTTTTAGCTAATTTTAAGGGTGTTTGACCGCCATATTGAATAATAATACCCATGGGTTTTTCTATGCGTATAATTTCTAAAATTTCTTCTAATCCAATAGGTTCAAAATATAATCTATCAGAGATATCATAATCAGTAGATACAGTTTCTGGATTACAATTGATCATAATTGTTTCATAATTATCTTTTTTTAGTATTTGAGATGCATGAACACAACAATAATCAAATTCAATTCCTTGACCAATTCGATTAGGACCGCTACCTAATATAATTATTTTTTTTGGATTTTTTGTAGGTAGTGATTCACATTCATCTTCCCAAGTAGAATACATATATGCTGTTTCCGTAGAAAATTCAGCTGCACAAGTATCTATGCGTTTATATGTAGGATGGAGTTGTAATTCATATCTTTTCTGACGTACATCACTTTCCTGTACATTTATTAACTGAGAAATTCGTAAATCTGAAAAACCTTTAGATTTTAAATATTTTAGATTTATATAATTTAAATCAGATAATTTTTTCTGTACAGTGTTTTTTTCTACTAAAATTAAATCTTGTATATTATTTAAAAACCAAGGATCTATATGTGTAAGTTGGTATATTTTTTTTACACTCCATTTTAAGCGAAATGCTTCTCCTATATACCATAATCTTTCTGGACCGGCTTCTTGAAGTTCATGATATATTTTTTTTTTTAATAAAACAAGATTATTTATTTTATTTGCTTTGATATTAATATCAAATCCTGTAGATCCAATCTCTAAACTTCTCATTGCTTTTTGTAATGATTCTTGGAATGTTCGGCCAATAGCCATAACTTCTCCGATAGATTTCATTTGAGTAGTTAGTCTATCATTACATTCATGGAATTTTTTAAAATCAAATCTAGGTATTTTAGTTACAACATAGTCTATAGATGGTTCAAAAGCAGCTGGAGTATTATTTCCTGTAATATTATTTTTAAGTTCATCCAAAGTATATCCTATAGATAGCTTAGTAGAAATTCGTGCTATAGGAAAACCAGTAGCTTTAGAAGCTAAAGCTGATGACCGAGATACTCTAGGATTCATTTCAATAACTATCATTTTTCCGTTTTTTGGATTTATTGCGAATTGAACATTAGATCCTCCACTAGTTACTCCAATTTTTTTTAATATCATAATTGCAGCATTACGCATATTTTGATATTCTTTATCGCTTAATGTTTGAGCTGGAGCAATAGTTATAGAGTCTCCTGTATGTATCCCCATCGGATCTATATTTTCAATAGTACATACGACAATAAAATTACCAGACATATCTCTGATTACTTCTAGTTCATATTCTTTCCAGCCTATTAATGATTCATCAATTAACAATTCAGATATTGGAGATATTTCTAGACCAAGCATGCAGATATTTTTAAATTCTTCATAATTATATGCAATGCCACCACCACTACCTCCCATGGTAAATGAAGGTCGAATGATACAAGGAAAACCGATAGACTCAATTACTTTATTTGCTTCTTCAAAATTATGTGCAATACCACATTTTGCTGTATTTAAGTTAATAGCTTTCATAGATTTTTCAAAAGAAGACCTATTTTCTGCTTTTTGAATAGACTTAATAGTAACTCCGATTAATTCTACTTTATATTTTTTTAGTATCCCTTTTTTGTGTAATTTTAAAACACAATTTAAAGCAGTTTGTCCACCCATGGTAGGTAAAATGGCATCAGGTTTTTCTTTTTTTATAATTTCAGTAATAATCTTTACGTCAATAGGTTCAATATATGTTCTATCAGATATATCAGGATCAGTCATAATAGTTGCTGGATTTGAGTTTATTAGTATGACTCTATACCCTTCTTCTTTTAGAGCTGTACAAGCTTGAACTCCAGAATAATCAAATTCGCATGCTTGTCCAATTATAATAGGTCCTGAACCTATAATTAAAATAGAATGTATATCATTTCTTTTAGGCATTTTTGAGTTCCTGATTTTGCATGTTTTTAATGAATTTATCAAATAATGTATGAGTATCATGGGTACCCGGAGTAGATTCAGGATGTCCTTGAAAACTAAAAGATGGATGATTTTTTACAGTAATACCTTGAATAGTGTTATCAAATAAAGATACGTACGTAACAGTTATATGTTCTGGTATTGAGAATTTATCAATGGTGAAGTTGTGATTTTGTGTAGTTATAAAAACTTTTTTGGTATATATATTTTGAATTGGATGATTAGATCCATGGTGCCCAAATTTCATTTTGGTGATTTTTGCTCCTAATGACAAAGCTAATATTTGATGTCCTAGACAAATTCCAAAAATAGGAATTGGTAAATTTAGTAATTTTTTTGTTTCTTTAATAGCTGTAGTATACAATCTAGGGTCTCCGGGACCATTAGATAATAATATTCCTGATGGTCTTAAGGAAACTACTTTTTCTACAGAAGTAGTTGGTGATATTAGTGTAATTTTACAGTTTTTTTCATATAAAATATTTAATATACTAGTTTTAACTCCAAAATCATATACAACAACATGAAATTTTTTTTTTTGATATATATTATGTATTGATTTCTTTGGTATCCATTCTTGAATATTTTTTACTCCAATTGATATATTTTTTTTGTTTTTTTTTATTTTTTTATAATGTAGAATTTTTTTGATAGCTTTTTTTTTATTCATATATAGTTCTGATTGTATACATCCATATTGCGAACCATTTTTTCGTAAAATATGAGTAAGTTTTCTAGTATCAATATTTGATATTGCAATAATTTTTTTTTTTTTTATATATTCTGATAAATTTTGTGTGCTACGAAAATTGCTACTTATTGATGATATTGACTTAGTTATAATTCCTTTAGCAAAAATTCTTTTAGATTCTTCATCGTGTTTGTTAGTTCCAATATTGCCGATGTGAGGATTAGTAAATGATATTATTTGGCCGTAATATGAAGGATCTGTTATGATTTCTTGATATCCAGTCATAGCAGTATTAAAAACTATTTCTCCAATTGTTTCACCTTCAATACCTTCAGAAATTCCGTAAAAAATAGTTCCATTTTCTAAAATCAAGTGTGCTAATTTTTTCATAAATTTTTCCTGATATACATTTTATAGATATGTAAAGAAATATTCGTTTTTTAGTAACTGATATTTTATATTTATATTGTATATTATTATGAAATAATAATACTTTTGATAATATTATTTATGTTATATAAACCTTTCTTTTTATCATGTATCCAAATAGCTGCCTGTATAGCTCCCTTTGCAAAAACAGAACGATGAGTAGCTGTATGGTTAATGGAAATTTTTTCATATTTATTTGCAAATAATACCGTATGTTCTCCTATCGTATTACCTTCTCTAATCACTGAAAAACCAATTTTGTTTTTCTTTCTTATCCCCACATGTCCGTATCTTGAAAATATAGCTGATTCAGAAAATTTCCAATTCATAGATTTAGAAATAATTTTTCCTAATTGTAATGCAGTTCCTGACGGAGCATCTATTTTATTCCTATGATGAGATTCTATAATTTCTATATCAGTAGTTTTTCCTAATATTTTAGATATGTATTGTATTATTGTATGCATTATATTGATACCAATACTAAAATTAGGTGAATATAATATTGGAATTATTTTAGATGCTTTTTTTATAGTTTTCATCTGTATAGAAGTAAATCCAGTAGTACCAATAATTATTTTTTTTTTATTTTTAACACAATACTCTACTATTTTTAGTGTTACATTTGGTTTACTAAAATCAATTATTGTATCAAATGGTAAAGTATGTTTATTTTTCTTTAGTTTTTTTAAAGTAGTAAAAAAAATTTTTTTATCTAAATATTTTTCTTTGTTATAACTAGCACATGTATTTATGTTTTTTTCTTTAATTAATGCGTAGATTAATCTGATATTTTTTTGCTTTATTGTTTCTTTAATTAACATTTTTCCCATTCTACCTAATGCTCCAGATATAACTATACTAGTATTTATGTTTTTCATTTTTATATCTTACCTTTATTAATACAATAAATAATGATTTTTAAAAAATATACTGTATGTGTGTAAATAATTTGTTTTAGAATTCTGTTTTTGTATAAACAAAAAATCTACGTTTATTATTACATAACATTGTTTTTTATATAAATAAATATTCATCGACATGATAAGAATATGTAAAATGAATATTTTTGAAATAGAATTTCATGTTAAATAACTTCTGTAGATATATTTTTTAAAATATATTTTTATAGATTCATTTTTTTAGTTTTTTATAAAAAAATATGTTGATTTTCTTTTTTATTAATATTTTCTAGACATCTATAACAAGGGTTCATAATATTTTTGATAAATCTGTTTTTCTTTGAATAATGCCAACATCTTGGACATTTTATTTTATTGCTTTTTTTTATCGTAATCTTTAAATTTTTTATAGAATTACTTTTATAAGCTATTTTAGGTGCATGAGAATATCTACATAATTGCGTCTCAGATACTAAAAATATAAATTTTAATTCGGTGTTAAAAGATAACAGTATTTTAAACAAATTTTTATCTACATATAAAATTAATATTATTTCAAGTGAATTGCATATATACTTAGTTGCTTTTTCTTGTTCTATAAATTTATTAACTTCATTTCTTATAGTAAATATTTTTTTCCAAAAAAAAGTGTTATGATGAATTTTTTTTAAAGGAAGTTGTATTTTTTTAAACCATGTTTCTGTAAATATAGATATTTTTGTATTCTCTTTAAAATAATTCCACGCTTCTTCTGCTGTAAATGACAATATTGGAGCAATCCATCGTATAAGATAATGTAAAATATAAAATATAGCTGTTTGCCCACTTCTTCTTGCTATACTGTCACTATATGTAGTGTATAATCTATCTTTAATTAATTCTAAATAACAAGATCCTAGTTTGACAGAACAAAAATTGATAATTTTTTGTACTACGTCATGAAAGTGATAAATTGAATAATTTTTAATAATTTTTTTTTGGTAACTATATGTTGTTTTTAAAATCCATTGATCTAATAACAATAGATTTTTATTGTTTACGATATGGATAGATGAGTTAAAATCAAAAAGATTAGAAAATAAAAATCGTATTGTATTTCTAATTCTTCTATAATGTTCAGATATTTGTTGTAAGATTTTATGAGATATAGATATATCGTTAGTGTAATTTGTATATGCTGTCCATAATCTTAAAATATCTGCTCCCCATTTTTGGATAATATCTTTTGGTTTTTGGTTATTTTTCAAAGACTTAGACATTTTTTGACCATATTCATTAATAACAAATCCATGAGTTAAAACGGTTTTATATGGAGCATTATTTTGTACGATTACTGATGTAATTAAAGATGACATAAACCAACCACGGTGTTGATCTGATCCTTCTAAATATAAGTCAGCTATATGATTAGATGCTTGATAAGTGTTGTTTTTATATATTTTTAATTGATGGCTTGCTCCAGATTCAAACCATACATCAAGTACATCATTAATTTTTTCGTACATATCAGCATTTTCTTTTAACCATGTTTGTGTTGTAGACTGCCACCATATAATATAACCATATAATTGAATTTTTTTTTCTATTTTTTTCATAATACGTATTGTATCAGGATGTAATTGTCCTGTTTTTTTATGTATAAATAATGGAATTGGAATACCCCAAGTTCTTTGTCTCGAAATACACCAATCAGGTCTATTTTTTAACATTTTTTTCATCTTGGTTTTTCCCCATTTTGGAATCCAATTGACCTGTTTAATTTTTTTTAATATTTTATTTTTTAATGTGAGATTAGATATTTTAATAAACCATTGCGGTGTAGCTCTATAAATAACTGGTTTTTTGTGACGCCAACAATGCGGATAAGAATGTTCAATAATTTCGGAAAAAAAAATTTTTCTTTTATTTTCTAATAATTTTAAAATTATATTTTCTGCTTTAAAGATATGAAGATTATTTAATATGCTAAATAAAGGAGTGTTATATAAACCACGTGCATTAACAGTTTGATTAGGTTTTATGTTGTATTTTTTACATGCAACAAAATCTTCATATCCATGATCTGGAGACATATGTACAGCTCCAGTACCTAATTCATTAGATACGTGACTAGATAGTATTATAGGAACGACAATATTTAAAAAAGGGTGTATACAGTTTAAATTTTTTAGATTTTTTCCTTTTATGTAACCCTTTATTTTCCAATTTTGTATGTTATTTATTTTGAATAAACGTATTGCTGATTTTTCTTCACAAAGATAATATTTTTTTTTTATTTTTATTAGTTGATAGTATAAATTTGGATTAATGGCAATAGCTTGACATGTTGGAAGTGTCCATGGTGTAGTAGTAAAAATAATTATTGAAATATTAGTGCATTTTTTTTTTTTTTTACTTTTTTCTGTAAAGAATTTATTTTTTAAGAAAGTTTTATCTTGTATGCTAAACAAAACGTAAATAGAACATGAATTTTTTGTTTGATATTCTATTTCAGCTTCAGCAAGTGAAGACTGACATTGAAAACACCAATAAATAGGTTTTAGATCTCTATATATATATCCTTTTTTAATAATTTGAGATAGAACATGTATTGTGTTTGCTTGATTGTGATAATCCATCGTTAAGTTTATATTTTTCCAATCAGCTAAGACTCCCAATCTCATAAAATCTTTTTTCTGTCTATAAACTTGTTTTAACACATATTTATGACATTCTATACGAAATTTTTTTTTGTTTTCTTCAATCGATTTTTTTTTAAATATTTGTTCGACTTTTTGCTCAATAGGTAGTCCATGACAATCCCAGCAAGGAACATATGGAGCAAAAAATCCTGACATACGTTTGGATTTTAAAATGATATCCTTTAATATTTTATTAACAGCATGACCAATATGAATATCTCCGTTAGCATATGGTGGTCCATCATATAAAAAAAAACATTTATTTTTTTTATTTCTTGAGTTTATATGATCATATAATTTATTTTTTTTCCATTTTTTAAGTATTTTTGTTTCTTTTACAGATAAGTTTGCTTGCATAGAAAATTTTGTTTGAGGTAAGTTTAAAGATGTTTTTATTTTTTTCATGTATAATTTCCAGCAATTATTAATTTGAATTTGTTTACAATACATAAATATATTAATATTGTTGATATGTTTTTTTTAGTGGTTTTTTAAAATAAACATTTTGTAAAAATTAATGTTTATTAACGATATAAATTAAGTATAGTAATAATTAAAACTATGTATTATATACAGTATTTTGATATTTATTATTTAATAAATAAAATTTTTTATGTTTTTTATGTGTTAAATTAGCATGTATAAAGGTACATTTTATACTTCTTAGTTGATATTATTGATTGTAAAATATATAGTAATATTATATTACCATGAATCATCTAATTTATTGTATATAATAGTGTTATATGTAAATATATAATATAGATTTAAATAATATATATTTATTCAGTGATATTAATATAGTTTATTTAAAATTGTTAAAATTAGCATATATACTATTTATTTTTAATATTTTTATTTCAGGAGTTATAATTATTTTGGCAAATATAAAATCATCTAAAAAAAATGCTGTTCTTTCAGAAAAACGTAGAAAATGTAATGCGAGTAAGCGGTCTATTATTAAAACATTTATGAAAAAAGTATATTTTTTTATTAAAGAAAAAGAAAAGAAAAAAGCTTATAAAGAATTTTGTGTATTTCAATCTATTGTTGATAAATATGCTATTAAAGGAATTATACATACGAATAAAGCCGCTAGATATAAATCTATATTAATTAAAAATATTAAACAAATTTAATATATTTTATATTAAATTATGTAATTTTATAACACAAGTATTGCATCTATTATATTGCTACATAGATAGCAATACCCTCTTTTTTTTATTGAGTTAGATTTTCAAAAAATCTTTTTACACTATCAAAAAATCTTTTAGACTTAGGGCTATTATTTTCTCCTTTAAAATCACCAAAACTTTTTCCTAATTGATGTAATAGATTTTTTTGAAATTTATTTAGATTTACTGGTGTCTCTACTATTATTTTACATAATAAATCTCCTGGATATCTTTTTCTTACTGACTTAACTCCCTTTCCTCGTATTCGAAGTAATTTACCGGATTGTGTTTCAGAGGGTATTTTAAGTTTTAATCTACCCTGTAAAGTAGGTACTTCTATTTCTCCTCCCAAAGAAGCAGTAACAAAATTAATAGGTACTTCACAATGTAAATGATTGTCTTCTCTAGTAAAGATTGGATGTTTTTTTACATTTATTTGTATATACAAATCTCCTGACTGAGCTCCATATTGACCAGATTCTCCTTCATTATTTAATCGAATACGATCATTAGTATCTACTCCAGAAGGAATTTTAACGGATAATTTTTTAGATACTTTAATTCGACCTTGTCCATAGCATATTTTGCATGGATTTTTTATGACTGTTCCTGTACCATGACAGGTTGGACAAGTTTGCTGAACACTAAAAAATCCTTTTCTCATATGTATTTGTCCATGTCCATGACAATACGTGCATGTCTGAGATTTTTTTCCATGTGCTGTTCCTTTTCCAGAACATGAATGGCATGTACTTAATGTAGGAATTTTTATTTCTTTTGTAGTTCCCTGAACAGCTTCTTCTAACGTAAGATTAATGTTATATTGTAAATCTGATCCTTTTTCTGTGTTTTTCTTTCTGTTATTTCCGAATATATCACCAAAAACATCACCGAATATATCATTTAAATCAGATGTAGAAGTAGTAAAACTACTATGAAAATCTCCATTATTTCCATTTTGTTCAAATGCTGAATGCCCGTATTGATCATAAGCAGTTCTTTTCTTTTTATCACTTAAAACTTCATATGCTTGTTTTATTTTTTTGAACTGTTCTTCAGCAGTTTTATTTCCTTGGTTACGATCAGGATGATATTTTATAGCTAGCCTTTTGTAAGCTTGCTTTATTTCGCGTTCACTGGCAGTGTTAGAAACTTTTAAAATTGTATAGTAATCTTGTTCTGTCATGATTGATTATGATTCCGAATAAAATTTATATAATATGGGTGCAGAGAAAATTTTCTACACCCTTAACATAAAATTAGATATATTTTTAGTATATTTAATATAAATGTAATCAAATTTTGTTAATAAAAATATTTTGTTTTTTTATTTTTTTTCTTTGTCTTTAATTTCTTCAAATTCAGCGTCAACTACATTTTCATTTTTTTGTATATTGTCACTTTTCTCGGAAGGATTATTTGGAGTTGATTCTTTTTTTAACAACTCTGTTAATTTTAAACTTTGTTGTAAAACTGTCTGTATATTTTTATTAATCTCTTCTTTATTTTCTCCTTTTAGAGATAATTCTAATTCTTGAAGAGATTTTTCAATATTCGATTTTGTTTCGGGATTAATTTTTTCTTGACATTCAGATAGTTGTTTTCTTGTGCTATGAGAAATTTGATCACCTTGATTTCTAACTTTTATTAGTTCTTCAAATTGTAAGTCTTTTTCAGAATTTTCTTGTGCATCATTGATCATTTTTTTGATTTCATCTTGATTTAATCCAGATGAAGATTGTATAGTGATTTTTTGTTCTTTTCCTGTTTTTTTATCTTGCGCGGAAACATGTAAAATACCATCTGCATCAATATCAAAAGTTACTTCAATCTGAGGGATTCCTCTAGGAGCCGCTTGAATACCATCTAAGTTAAATTGTCCTAAAGATTTGTTATCCAAAGCACGTTTTCTTTCACCTTGTAATACGTGTATGGTTACTGCAGATTGGTTATCTTCAGCTGTTGAAAAAGTTTGGCTATGTTTAGTTGGTATAGTTGTATTTTTGTTAATTAATGGAGTCATAATACCACCCATTGTTTCAATTCCTAACGATAATGGGGTTACATCAAGTAATAATACATCTTTTACTGCTCCGGATAAAACGCCACCTTGAACAGCAGCACCAATAGCTACAGCTTCATCTGGATTTACATCTTTTCTTGGTTTTTTTCCAAAAAATTCCGCTACTTTTTGTTGTACTAACGGCATACGAGTTTGACCACCAACTAAAATAATGTCATGAATATCTGATATTTTTAATTTAGCATCTTTTAATGCTACTTTTAATGGTTCTATAGATCTAATAATTAAGTCTTCTACTAATGATTCTAATTTTGCTCTAGTAACTTTAATATTTAGGTGTTTAGGTCCAGTAGAATTTGCTGTGATGTATGGTAAATTTACATCTGTTTGTTTAGCAGAAGATAGTTCTATTTTTGCTTTTTCAGCTGCTTCTTTTAATCTCTGCATAGCTAAAGGATCATTACTTAAATCCATTCCATTTTCTTTTTGGAATTCTGATACTAAAAAATGAATTAGTCGATTATCAAAATCTTCTCCACCTAAATGCGTATCTCCGTTAGTTGATAGAACTTCAAATGTTTTTTCTTTGTCAACTTCATCAATTTCAATAATCGAAATATCGAAAGTTCCTCCACCTAAATCATATACCGCAATTGTTTTGTTACCCTTACTTTTATCTAGACCATATGCTAAAGCAGCTGCTGTAGGTTCATTGATTATTCTTCTCACCTCTAATCCAGCTATTTTTCCTGCATCTTTGGTTGCTTGTCTCTGAGCATCATTAAAATATGCTGGCACAGTAATAACTGCTTCAGTAACTGTTCCTCCTAAGTAATCTTCAGCAGTTTTTTTCATTTTTTTTAAAATTTCAGCAGAAATTTGAGGAGGAGCTATGTTTTCTTCTTTTATTTTTATCCATGCATCACCATTTTTTGATTGAACAATATTATATGGCATAATTTTAATATCACGTTGTACTTCTTCATCCTTAAACTTTCTTCCCATTAATCTTTTTATTGCAAATAGTGTATTTTTAGGGTTAGTAATTGATTGTCTTTTCGCAGGTTGACCAACCAAAATTTCTTTTTCGTTAGTATACGCAATTACAGATGGAGTAGTACGTTCTCCCTCAGCATTTTCTAATACTTTCGCTTTGTTGTTATCCATAATAGCTACACAAGAATTAGTAGTACCTAAATCTATTCCGATAATATGTCCCATTATAGTGATCCTTTTAATGTAAATTTTGTTATTTTTCTAAAAATAATTTTACTAATTATAAACTAATAATATTTTTTTAATTATTAAAAATCTTATAAAATAGATAATATTAATTAAATGGGGTCAGTTTGTTCTTCATCAAGGGTAAAAAAAAAATATAATTATATTTATTGTAATAAACGTATAAATAATCGTTATAATTATCTGATTAAGTGTTTTTTAATTAAATTTAATATTATAAAATTATAACTTTTTTTATTTATAAAATGATACAATTGTTTTATTAACTCCTAAATATTAAATATAGAATATAAAATAATGTATGTGTTCTATATTTATAGATAGGTAATTATTATTAATTGAAATTTTTGAGTTTGTAAATATTTATGAATATTAATGATCAATATGTAAGTTTTATATATTTTATAGTATTTGGACTTTTGATGTGTATATCAATGTTATTATTTGGATATATATTAGGAGGTAGATCGTATTTTTATAAAATTCCACATCCATTTGAATCAGGTATTATTTCAGTTGGTAGTGCTCGATTAAGGGTACCTATTAAGTTTTCTTTGCTTGCTATTTTGTTTGTTTTATTTGATGCAGAAATATTATATTTATATACTTGGTCGATTTGTGTACGAGAGTTAGGGTGGATTGGTTTATTGAAGATTTGTTTTTTTATTAATACTTTGTTTATAGCTTTGTTTTATTTAGTAACAAATAATATATTTGAATGGATAGTTTCAAAATAAAGTATATACATTTTTATAGATACACTAAAATTATAAAAATAATATGTTATATAAATATAAATAATTTTTTAACATAAAAATATTAATTAAATATAATATTTTTAATAATTATAAAGGATTTCAATATATGAAATATACTTTAACGCGTGTTAATACAACTAATGATGCATCTAAAAAATATCCATTGAATACAGTAAATACTGTATTTGATCCAATGATACAACAAATAAAGAATAATGTTTTTTTTGGAAAAATTTCTAATTTTTTTCATAATATTGTAAACTGGGGTCGAAAAAATTCTTTATGGCCATATAACTTTGGTTTGTCATGTTGTTATGTGGAAATGGTTACTTCATTTACTTCTATTCACGATGTTTCTCGATTTGGTGCAGAGGTATTACGTACATCACCAAGACAGGCTGATTTTATGGTAATTGCAGGAACGCCGTTTATTAAAATGGCTCCTGTAATACAACGATTGTATGATCAGATGTTAGAACCTAAATGGGTAATTTCTATGGGATCATGTGCAAATTCTGGAGGAATGTATGATGTATATTCTGTAGTACAAGGTGTTGATAAATTTCTTCCGGTAGATATTTATATACCTGGATGTCCTCCTAGACCAGAAGCATATATGCACGCATTAACTTTGCTACAAAAATCTATTTCTAAAGAACGTCGTCCTTTATCATGGATGATTGGCGATCAAGGAATTTATAAGCCTAAAATGGTATCTGAAAAAGAAAGAAAAAACAAAAATAGAATTGCAGTTACTAATATTAAATGCGAAGATGTTGTATAGTAGATTCCAAAATTATGTACATTATTAATTATTTATTGAGCTAAATATATATGTATGTGATTTTATAAACATACTATACAAAAATTAAATGTTTTTATAGAGATTAAATTATGTCTGATGTCTATTTTCAAAAAAATTTTTTTTTTGAATGTCAAAAATAAACAGATCTGTGATACAAATCCTGTCCTTATTTCATTAATTAGCATGTTTGGAGATAAAAATTTTTTCATGCAACATACATGTTTTCCGTGTCCAGTTGTGTGGGTGAATAGTTCAATTTTAATTCAGGTTATTAATTTTTTAAAAAAAAATACTATTTGTTCATATAACATGTTATTTGATTTACACGGTATTGATGAACGTTTAAGAAATAATGTCGATAATATGCCTAATTCTGATTTTACAGTTTTTTATCATTTTTTATCAATTGATGATAATTGTGATATTGTTTTAAAAGTAGCTGTATTAAAAAAAAAATTGCGATTACCTTCTATTACTTCTATTTTTTTAAATGCAAATTGGTATGAACGTGAAACATGGGAAATGTTTGGCATAGAATTCTCAGGGCATCCTTTTCTTACTCGTATTTTAATGCCTCAGAACTGGGTTGGACATCCACTACGAAAAGATTATCCATCACATGCAACAGAATTAGATAGTTTTTTTTTCACGAAACAAAAAGAAGATGTAGCAATGGATGCGTTACTTTTTCGTCCTGAATCATGGGGATTACAATCTAATAAACTAGATGGTTCAGAATATATGTTTTTGAATTTTGGGCCAAATCATCCTTCATCGCATGGTGCTTTTCGTATTATACTTCAATTAAGTGGAGAAAAAATAGTAAATTGTGTTCCGGACATTGGTTATCACCATCGTGGTGCCGAAAAAATTGCTGAAAGACAATCCTGGCATAGTTATATCCCGTACACTGACCGCATAGAATATTTAGGTGGATGTATTAATGAAATGCCATATATCTTAGCTATAGAAAAATTAGCAGGTATTAAAGTATCAGATCGTGTTCAAGTAATTAGAATTTTATTGTCTGAATTATTTAGAATTAATAGTCATTTACTATTTATTTCTACATTTATTCAAGATGTAGGTAGTATGAGTTCTGTTTTTTTAGCTTTTACTGATCGTCAAAAAATTTATGATATAATTGAATCTATAACAGGTGCTCGCATGCATCCTGCTTGGTTTCGTATTGGGGGAGTAGCTAAAGATTTGCCAACTAATTGGCATTATTTATTAAAAGAATTTTTAGAATGGATGCCGAAAAGATTAAATTTTTATATCAAAGTAGCTTTGAAAAATAGCATTTTAATTTCTCGATCTAGTGGTGTAGCATCGTATGGAAAAAAAGAGGCTTTATTATGGGGAATAACGGGTTCTGGTTTAAGAGCGACAGGCGTTGACTTTGATGTTAGAAAAAAAAGACCTTATTCCGGTTATCAAAATTTTGATTTTGAAGTCCCTGTAGGAAATAAAATTAGTGATGCTTATACACGAGTATTACTGAAAGTGGAAGAAATTCGACAAAGTTTAAAAATATTACATCAATGTTTATCTAACATGCCACATGGTTCGTATAAATCTGAACATCCACTTACTACTCCGCCTATTAAAAATAAATCTTTATTTCATATTGAAAGTATGATCACACATTTTTTGCAAATGTCTTGGGGACCTGTATTACCTGTTAATGAAAGTTTTCAGATGGTTGAAGCAACTAAAGGAATTAATAGTTATTACATAATTAGTGATGGTAGTTCAACAAGTTATCGAACTCGTATTCGTACTCCTAGCTTTGCTCACTTACAGCAAATTCCATCAGTTATACGTGGACATTTAATATCTGATTTAATTGTTTATCTTGGAAGCATTGATTTTGTTATGTCTGATGTAGATCGTTAAAATATGTTTAATATATGAAAAACAGGAAAAAAAATGTGTTTTATTTAAGTAAAGTTGAAATTTCTGAGATTTTATCAAAGAAAAAATGTTATATGGATTCACAAGCAGTATGTATTGAGGCTTTAAAAATTGTTCAGAAATATAGAAAATGGATATGTATAGATGCAATTGTAGATATTGCTAAAATTTTATCTATTCCAGTATGTGATGTAGAAGGCGTAGCAACTTTTTATTGCCATATTTTTCGAAAACCAGTAGGTCGTAATGTAATTAGATACTGTGATAGTGTAGTTTGTTTTATTAACGGTTATAGCAATATTGAAAATCAATTAATACGTAGTTTGGGTATTCAACCAGGAGAAACTACTAGTGATTATCAATTTACGGTATTACCTACTTGTTGTTTAGGAGCCTGTGATAAAGGCCCTGTTATGTTGATAAATGAAAATTTATATACTAATCTTACTTCTAAAGTAGTATTGGATTTATTGGATAAATATAAATGAAACATATATTAAAAATACCGGAAACTCATCCGTTAACGTGGCGTTTAAAAGAACCATTTAAAACTATCTATATGGCTGAATATTGTAGTACCGAGGGATACAAATCTTTAAAAATATCTTTAAAAAATTTTAGTTCTGAACAAATAACTATGTTAGTTAAAAAATCTGGATTACAAGGGAGAGGAGGCGCTGGTTTTCCTACTGGTAATAAATGGAGTTTAATGCCAAAAAGTTTAATTGGGGAAAATAGATATTTAATTTGTAATGCTGATGAAATGGAACCTGGAACTTATAAAGACAGATTTTTAATAGAATATTTTCCGCATCAATTAATAGAGGGAATTATCATAAGTGCTTTTGCCTTGCAAGCTACTTGTGGGTATATTTTTTTACGAGGCGATTATTATTTATCAGAGAAAATTTTAAATCAAGCAATTTTAGAAGCATATGAGATGGGATTTTTAGGGAACAATATTTTAAGTAGCGAATTTACGTTTGATTTATTTTTACATACAGGAGCTGGACGTTATATTTGCGGAGAAGAGACTGCTTTAATTAATTCATTAGAAGGTAAGAGAGCTAATCCTAGATATAAGCCACCTTTTCCTTCTGTTCATGGTCTTTGGGGTAAACCTACATGTATAAATAATGTTGAAACATTATCTAATATTCCAGCAATTATTTTACATGGACCAGATTGGTATTCAAATTTATCTCAAGGTATGGATCCTGGTACTAAAATGCTTGGTTTTTCAGGAAGGGTAAAAAAACCTGGTTTGTGGGAGTTGCCTCTTGGTATTTCAGCTAGAGAAGTTTTAGAAAAGTATGCAGGTGGTATGCAAGAAAATTTAATGTTAAAAGCATGGCAACCAGGTGGAGCAGGAACTAGCCTTCTATCTTCTCAAGATATTGATATAAATATGGATTTTACTAGTTTACAAAAAATTGGTAGTCGATTGGGAACGGGTATTTCTATGGCAATAGATCATAAAATAAATATCGTATCTTTGTTAAAGAATATTGAAACATTTTTTTCTAGAGAATCATGTGGATTTTGTACACCATGCAGAGAAGGATTGCCTTGGATAGTTAAAATATTACAAAATTTAGATAAAAAAAAAGGACATAAAGAAGATATTCCTCTTTTAGAGGAATTATGCGGATATTTGGAACCAGGAAAAACCTTTTGTGCTCATGCTCCCGGAGCAATTTCACCACTTAAAAGTGCAATAAAGTTGTTTCGTAATGAATTTGAACAAGGTATTAAAAAAAATAAGATTACTACAAAAGAAAAAAATATAAATATTATATCGTTAATTTAATAAAATATAAAATTAACTATATATTCGTGTATATGTGGTATTTTATTAATTTTATTTAAAATTCAATTATTGTATATAATATTATAGATAATATTTTAAAGTGAGTGTTTATAATGATTAAAATTTATATTGACGAAAAAGTTTTTTTTGTTAAATCATTGGACAATATGCTACAAACATGTTTATCAGTAGGTATTAATCTTCCCTTTTTTTGTTGGCACCCTGCTTTAGGTAGTATTGGTTCTTGTCGACAATGTGCTATAAAAATATACAATAACGATAATGATCAAACAGGATCTATTGTTATGGCATGTATGTTAGAAGTTAAAGATGGTATGAGAATATCAACTATACATCCTGATGTAAAAAAATTTCAAAAAAGTATTACTGAATTTATGATGTTGAATCATCCCCATGATTGTCCAGTTTGTGCAGAAGGAGGTAACTGTCATTTACAAGATATGACCGTATTAAATCAACATCATATTCGACGTTATAAATTTAAAAAACGTATTTTTAAGAATCAGTATTTAGGACCTTTTGTATCTCATTCTATGAATAGATGTATTACATGCTATCGATGTGTTCGCTATTACAAAGATTATTCTGGTGGTAAGGATTTTGGAGTATACGGTGCAAATAATAAAATTTATTTTGGTCGTTTTATAGAGGGTATGTTAGAAAGTGAATATTCTGGAAACTTGATTGATGTATGTCCAACGGGTGTCTTTACAGATAAAAGTAATATTTATAATTTTCATCGTAAATGGGATTTACAATATTCTCCTAGTATATGTCATAATTGTAGTATTGGATGTAATACTAGTGTAGGAGAACGTTTAGGTAAATTATGTCGTATTGATAATCGATATAATATACATATTAATAAATATTTTTTGTGTGATTTAGGTAGATTTGGTTGTAATTATGTAAATTTTAATGCTGTCACGAAACCTTACAGAATTAAAAATGGTAATACTAAATTTTTAAATTATTCTACTGTAATTCAATTAATCAATAATATTTTTAAAAAAAAACCAAATCGAATTTTGGGTATTGGTTCTGCAAGAGCTAGTATTGAAAGTAATATGGCTTTATTTAATTTAGTGGGATATGAAAATTTTTCTAATGGTATGTTACCTGAATTAGATCAATGTGTTAGCTTAATTACAGATATTGTTAAGAAAGGTAACATACATATTCCTTCTATTTCAGAAATTGAAACATATGATACAATTTTAATAATAAGTGAAGATATCACACAAACTGCATCTTTAGCGGCATTGTCAGTAAGACAAGCAATTCAAGGTGTATATTCTTCTATTGCGAAAAATTATAAAATTCCAATATGGCATATTAATGCCATAAAAAATATTGCTCAACGTCAGAAGAATTCATTGTTTATTATTAACGGTAGTGAAACGAAATTAGATGACATTAGTGATATTTGTTATTATGGTTCTGTACAAAAACAGTTACAATTTAGTGCGTTGATATTACAGTATATTAATACTGATATAAATTCTGTAGATATTAATAATGAAAATATAAATATAAAGGCTAGTACAATTGCTAAAGCATTATGTAATTCAAAAAAACCATTGATTATTTCAGGCGCTTCGTACAATAATGTAGATTTTATTAAAATATCATTTAATATTGCTCAAGCATTACAAAAAAAAAGTTTATCGGTTGGTTTAGCTTTATTTCCTCCATCGGCTAATAGTATTGGAGTATCTTTAATTCCAAGCATTTCTTTACAAAAAATATTAAATCAAGTTTATATAGAAAAAATTGATGTTTTAATTGTTTTGGAAAATAATTTATATCGATTATATGAATCAAAATATATTAATAATTTTTTAAAAAAAATTAATACAATTATTGTTATTGATCATCAGCGTACTAAGATGGTGAAAAAATCTAATATTTTTCTTCCATGTACTAATTTTTTTGAAAGTTCAGGAAATATTGTTAATTATGAAGCTCGTGTACAACGATTTTTTCGTACACACGATCCTAATTTTTATAATAATAAAATATGTAAATTAGACAGCTGGAGATGGATATATGCTATTCAAAACAATATCTGTTCATTCTCTTCAATAAATTTATTTACAATTGATAAAATGATACGATTATGTGCTACATGGAATACTATTTTTAAAAGATTATCGCATTCTTCTTTACCTTCCTCATTCAGGTTGCATGGTCAAAAAATTGCGAGATCACCTATACGGTTTAGTGGTCGATCTTCTATTACAGTTGATAAAAATATACATGAACTAAAATCTCCAGAGGATGTAGATAGTATGTTTTCTTTTTCTATGGAAGGAATTCAAAAAACAGAAAATAATTTTTCTCACATTCCTTTTGCATGGTCTCCGAATTGGAATTCTAATCAATCATTATATAAATCATCTGTAGAGTTAAATAGTCAATCTAATTATTCATACGATGGTGTATTATTGTTTAAAAAATATAAAAAAAATTTTTTTTTAAATTTTTTTATTAAAAAATATTCTAAATTAGAACAAGTAAATCCATTACGTTTTAAAATTATTCCATATTATAAATTACTAGGTAGTGAAGAAATGAGTCATAATTATTTTTTAAAAATAATGAAAACAAACTTTACTTATGTTCTTCTTTGTCACAAAGATGCTGATAGAATACAAGTTGATAACGGCGATATATTACAATTTCAAGTCAATGATCTTGTTTTTAAATTTCCTGTACAGTTATCTAAAAAAATTAGCTTATTTCATATAGGTTTACCATTAGGATATAAAAAATTACCAACTATTTTTTTTAAAAAATTTGCTATAAATTTAATAAAATATAATTAATAAAATATTTTTTTTAAATTAGACAGGATATTATGAAAAATAAAATTTTTTTTGTTATTAGCTTTCTTTTATTTAGTGTTTTTGGCGCTAGTTTTTTAAGTTTAATTGAAAGAAAAGTGTTGGGTTTATTGCAAAATCGATACGGTCCTAATCGAGTTGGTTGGGGAGGATGTATGCAAATATGTGCTGATGGTATTAAATTATTGTTTAAAGAAGACTGGGTTCCTCCTTTTAGTGACAAAATATTATTTGTTGTTGCTCCTGTTATTTCTTTTATGTCTTTTTTATGTGTGTTATCGAGTATTCCTATTACTTCGGAGTGTATGATTATTAATTTGGATATTGGTTTATTATTTTTTTTTATGATGTCATCATTATCGGTATATGGTGTTTTATTAGCTGGATGGTCTAGTAATAATAAATATGCTTTATTAGGAGCTATTAGGTCTGTGGCACAAATGTTGAGTTATGAAATATTTCTAGGTATATCTTCTTTAGGAACAGTTATGCAATGTGGATCTTTTAATTTAGTTGATATTGTATATTCACAAAAAAGAATATGGAATATCATTCCTCAATTTTTTGGTTTTATTATGTTTTTTATAGCTTGTGTTGCTGTTTGTCACAGGCATCCTTTTGATCAACCGGAATCTGAACAAGAATTAGCTGATGGATATCATATTGAATATTCAGGAATGAAATTTGGAATGTTTTTTATTGGGGAATATATTTCTATTATGACTGCATCTGCTTTATTGGTATGTTTATTTTTTGGTGGTTGGCTAGGGCCTTTTTTTTCTCCAATAATTTGGTTTTTATTGAAATTTTTGTTTTTTATTTTTTTGTTTATTTTACTGAGAGCATCTTTGCCAAGACCACGATATGATCGTGTTATGATATTTGCATGGAAAATTTGTTTTCCTCTTTCTTTGCTCAACTTAATATACACATCTTTTAAAATTTTATTATAATTATAAGGTTGTCATATTTATGAATGTAAAAAATATTTTTTTTAGTTTTTTTAGCCATATTCGTAGCATGTTTTTAGTTTTTAAGAATATTTTTTCATTGCGTGAAACACGATTATATCCAGAACAACCATTAAATTTATCTTTACGATATCGTGGTCGTATTGTTTTAACTCGTAATCCAGATGGTTCAGAACGATGTGTTGCATGTAATTTATGTTCTGCAGTTTGTCCTGTTAATTGTATTTCTTTAAAAAAATCAGAAAATATAGATGGTCGATGGTATTCTAAATTTTTTCGAATTAATTTATCACGTTGTATTTTTTGTGGGTTATGTGAAGAAGCATGTCCTACAACAGCTATTCAATTGATTCCCGATATAGAATTAAGTGATTTTCAACGAAAAAAATTAATTTATGAAAAAAAAGATTTATTAATTTCAGGTACTGGAAAATTTTCTAAATATAATTTTTATTCTGTTTCAGGTGTTATGAATGAAAAAAAATCACATAATGTTGATTCAAAAAAAATATCAAATTGTGTAGATATAACTTCTTTATTACCGTAGGAATTTTTTATGTCTTTAGTATTTTATTTTTTAAGTTTTTTGTCTGTTTTTTTTTCTTTTTTGATTATGATTAGCATTCATCCGATTTATTCATTATTATATTTAATTCTTTTAATATGTTCTATTGCAGGTATTTTTTTTACTTTGGGGGCTAATTTTATAGGATCTTTGTCAGTGGTGATGTATGCTGGAGCTATAATGGTATTATTTGTTTTTGTAATAATGATGATAAAAGATCATATTCAAAATATATATATAAAATTAAATTGGTCAATGTATTTTTATGAAATTTTATCTTTTTTATGTACTATGATAATTTTTTTTATTTTATGGGTTCAAATTATTAAAGAAAAAAATAAGATTTTATCTTTTAATACAGTATTTATGAAAAATATAGGTATTTGTTTATTCAATAAATATTTTTTTTTAGTAGAATTTGTATCTTTATTTTTGTTGGCTTCACTGTTAGTGATATGTTTGTGTTTAAAATAATTAAATTTGTGATATTTTTATGGTAAAGGAAATATATAAAACTATGTTTTTATTACATCACGGAATAATTGTTTCTATATTAATTTTTGTACTTGGAATTATATCTTTATTAAAAAACAAGAATTTAATATTTATATTAATTGGTTTAGAATTACTTACTAATTCTACATCGCTAGCAATAATGTTAGCAGGACATTATTGGAACCAAATAGATGGTCAAATTATGTATATATTTATTATCACTGCGGCAGCTGCTGAGGTGAGCATTATATTAGCATGTTATTTAACAATATACAAAAAATATAATACATTAGATATACTCAAGTTAAGTGAGATCAATAAATGAATTTAATTTATTACGTACTCTTATTTCCTCTGATTAATTGTTTGATTTTAATATTTCTACAAAAATTTTTTTTAAAAAATTATGTTTCGATAATTAGTTTAGTTTCAATTTTTTTATCTTTATTATTTTTGGTATATATAGTATATAGTTACTGTAATTTATTTAATCAATCAAGAATTTTTTTTATTCCTTTAATACGATGGATGACAATAAATCAATATAATATTGATTTAAATCTTTTGATAGATGTATTTTCTTTGTCTATGTTAGCTGTTGTATTAATTGTTGGTTTATGTGTGTGTAGTTTTTCCTGCTGGTATATGCAGAATTCTTCTATGTATGTAAAATATTTTATATATATGAATTTATTTATTTTATTTATGTTGGTATTTTCGTTAACTACTAACTTAGTAACTATGTTTTGTGCTTGGGAATTAGTTAGTGTATGTTCATATTTATTGATTGGTTTTTATTCTCATCATAAAAAAAATCGATATTTTGCTATTAAATCTTTTTTAATGACTCGTTTCAGCGATATATTTTTTTTGATTTCTATTTTTTTGATTTTTTTAAAGTTCAAAACGTTAGATTTCATAGTATTAAAATACTATATTGATGAAATTATTTTTTTGAATAACCATACAAATTATTTATTTTTAATCACATTTTTTTTAACTATTGCAGCAATAGGAAAGTCTGCTCAAGTACCACTGCATACGTGGTTAATAGGAGCTATGGTTGGTCCTACTCCAGCTTCTGCTTTAATTCACGCAGCTACTATGATTGTTATGGGTGTTTATTTAATTATACGTGTGTATATTTTATTTATATGTAATTCTCATATAATGTTTTTTTTGTCTTTAATTGGTTGTTTAACTATTATAATGTCTAGTATTTCTGCTATTTTTGAAAATAATATCAAACGTATTTTAGCGTATTCTACTATGAGTCAAATTGGTTATATGTTTATAGCTTTGGGATCTAATAATATACATGGAGCTTTTATTCACTTGATTTGTCACGCATTCTTTAAATCTCTTTTGTTTTTGTCTGCAGGCTCTATTATTAAATGTATCAATGGTGAGCAAAATATTATTAAAATGGGTGGTTTATATCAAAAACTACCTTTAACATATATAACTTTTTTGATAGGAATTTCATCATTAATATCGTTACCATTTATAACTTCTAGCTCTTATAGTAAGAGTAGTATTTTATTACATTTAATTTTTCGTAAAAATCATTTTTTATTTTTATGTAGTTTAATGGGAATATTTTTGACTGCCGTTTATTCATGTAGAATGGTTTTTTTTATTTTTCATGGTATTGAAAAATCTAAATTTAAATATTTAAAAAAAAATTTTTTGCATAATTTTTCATTGTTATTATTAAGTATAGGATGTACTTCTTTAACATGGTATATAATTTCGCATTTTTTCAATAAGACATACAATTTATCATGTATTGAGGGTTTAAATTTTTTTTATATAGAGTTTATATCTTTTATTTTTTCTGGACTGGGTTTATTAGTATCGTATATATTTTGTATACGAAAAAATTTTTATTTTACAAATTATTACTTATGTAAGATATTTTATCCTTTCTATATATTAATTGTTAATTATTGGTTTTTTGATATTTTTTATTTTTATATATTTATACAGTCGTACTGCAATGTTTCAAATTATTTAAATAAAGTAGACTTACTATGTGTAGAAAAATTGTTTTTTAATTATATTTTTTTAATAAAAAAAAGAGTATTTAATATTCCTTTTATGAATATTATTTACCATATTAGATGGTATATTTTTTGTTTAACTATAGTTCTATCTATGATTTTTATAATTAATAATAATTATATATAATTTAAATATTTTTTTATTTTTTATGTGTTTATTGTATCAATTATAGTAAAGGTAATATCATTTTATGATACTTTTGATTTTTTTATTAGTGCCACTTTTAGGCGCCGCGCTCACTTTGGTAACAAGTTTTATAGATAATCGAATTCCTCGTTATGTAGCTATTTCTTCTGCATTTATTTGTTTATTAACGTCTTTGTTTTGTTACTATAATTACAATGTATTTCAAGGAAATTTTTCTACAAATACATTTATGGTTATATTTTATAGATCTTGGTTTCAACAATATGGAATTTCTATTTATTTAGCTTTAGATAAGTTATCATTATTGATGGTTTTTTTAACTTCTCTGATGGGTGTATGTTCTATATACTGTGAATGGAATACTTTTGAAAAAAAAGGAGTATGTTATTTTTTCTTATTATTAATTTTGTTAGGAATGTTCGGTGTTTTTTTATCTGTAGATATGTTTTTGTTTTTTATATTTTGGGAAATTATGTTAATTCCCATGTATTTTTTGATTATTTCTAGAAATGATTCAGTAGTTAAGCATCATGATGTCATTCGAGCTGCTCGAAAATTTTTTATATATTCGCAAATTTCGGGTATGTGTTTTTTATGGTTTATTTTAAATATAGTTTGCATATATCACAGTCATTATGGTATTTGGACGTTTAATTATTTTATTTTAAAAAAATTACATATGTCTTTTTACATTGAATTTTTTTTAGTATGTAGTTTGTTGTTATCTTTGATTATAAAAATACCACTTTTTCCTTTTCATAGTTGGTTACCTGATACTCAGGAATTTATTTCTACTTCAGGATCTGTAGATTTAGTAGGAATTTTATTGAAACCAGCTATATATGGATTATTGCGATTTTATTTAGTTTTTTTTCCACATACATCTTGTGTTTTTTCTTTTTTTTGTGTAGTTGTTGGTTTGTTTTCTATGTTTTATGGTGCTATTATGGCTTTTTCTCAAACGAATATAAAGCGATTGCTAGCGTATTCTTCTATTTCTAGTATGGGAGTTATTTTTGCAGCTTTAAATAGTAATACTGCTTTTTTACAGAATGGTGTTATTTTATATTTGTTTTCTTATGTGATTTCAATGGCTGCCTTGTTAATTATTACTGGAAAAATATTTGCCCATATTAAGACTCAAAATATTTTAAATATGCAAAGAATATGTTCGTGTATGAATTTTATACCTGCATTTTTTTTATTTTTTTCTTTTTCTGTATTAAATATACCTCTTACAGGAAATTTTAGCGGTGAATTTTTAATGTTATTGAGTATCTTTACATTCAATCCTTTTTTAGGCTGTTTTTTTATTTTTGGTTTGTTTTTTTCATCTGTTTATTCGCTAAGGATGATGCAGTATATATGTTATGGTTCTAAAAAATTCTTTATAGTACCAAATGAATTAAATATTTTTGATTTTATCATATTAATATTGTATACATTTTTGGTGATCTTTACAGGTTTGTTTCCTACACTTTTTTTAAAATTTGTATATTTTATTTCATAGTATAGTGATTTTGATAGTGCACATTATATTAATAATTAGGTAATAAAATTATGATTAAATTATTTGATACCATTATTCCAATAATACCAATTTTATTATTAATTTTTTCTACTATAGTAGTATTTTATGTTTCTTTTTATAGAAAAAGTATATATTTAGGATGTATAATTTCTGTAATTAGTATTTTTTGTAGTATGTTGATCATTTTATATTCAAGAATATTTATGATAGAATATGTTTCTGAATTAATTAAAATTGATAAATATTCGTATTTTTTTATTTTTATGATATTGTTATCAAGTTTATATACTTGTATTTTTGTATATCCTTGGTTATTAAATAAAAATTTTTATAAGATAGAATTTTATTTATTTATTTTATTATCTTCTTTAGGAGGTATTTTAGTATCTATTTCATGTCATTTTGCTACTTTGTTTGTAGGAATAGAATTGTTGTTTTTTCCTATTCTTGGTATTTTGATGTTTTTTTCAAAAAATAAAAATAATTTTTTCTCTATTTTAGTATACTTAATTTTGTCAATTTTTTCGTCTACAATATTATTATTAGGATGTTCGTTTATATACTTAATTTCAGGTAGATTATGTTTTTCTTTTTTTAAATATATGTTTATGTATTATCCTTCTATTATGTATAGTAGTATGATGTTGTATGGAATTAGTATGATTATGTTATCTATTTTTTTTAAATTATCTTTATTTCCTTTACATACTTGGTCTCCTGATATATATCAATATACTAATTCATGTTCATTACTGTATTTTTCTACTGTCACTAAGATTTCTATTCTGTCTTGTTTATTGCGTCTTTTTTATTATATTCCTTATATAGTAAAGATACAGTCACTATATTTAGCTTTATATTGTATAGCTATTTTTTCTATTCTATTAGGAAATATAGCATCTATTTTTCAAAAACAAGTACAGAGATTAATTGGATATTTGTCTATTTCTAATTTTGGTTTAATGTTAATGTTAATGTTGACTTATCCTTATCCTGAATATACATATATGATAAAACATATTTGTATATATATTTTTGGTTATTTGTTAGGACTGATTGGTTTCTTTAGTATTAAAAGTATTATAGATTTTAATATTGTTAGTAATGATATTAATAATATTAAAAATATTTCTTTAACAGGATTATCTTTACATAATCCTCTTTTAGGAAGTGTAATGACAGTAATTTTTTTATCTTTATCCGGATTTCCTTTAACTCTAGGATTTTGGGGAAAATTTTTTGTTTTAAAACATTTATTATATAAACGTTTCTTTATAACAACTATTTTAATAATGTTAAGTAGTATAATGGGGATATATAGTTATTTAACTATAATTCATAGTTTATATTGCCAACCTGTTTTTGTATCTAAAAAAGTTTTTTTGGTTCATATAAATATGACTATAATTCAAAAATTTTTAATTATATTGATTGGAATAACTTTAATAGTTTTCGGATTGTTTCCACAGATATTTTTTAAAATATTTTAATATTATATATAGAAAAATTTTCTATTATTTTTTATTAAAAATTTTTTAAATAAATTGAAAAACATATGAAATATTTCCATGCAGATAAATTTTTATTTCAAAAAAAATACTTATATAAAATTGATTTATTTTATTAATAGAGTTTATGTATAAATTTGTTTTCTAAAATAATATAATGTTGGAATTTTTCCAACATTTTATTATCATAAATAATGTAATTTACTTTAAATTTTTAAAAAAAATGTTGATATTAATAGTTAGGTACGTTTTATAAAATACTAAAAAATCATTTTTTAATGAATAAACATTTCTGAAATTGATTCTTCTTTATTAATTCGCTGAATAGCTTCTGCTAGTATTGCAGATACTGTTATTATTTTTGTTTTTCTTAAATTTTTAATTTTTTTAGATATTGGAATAGTATCACATATTATAATTTTATCTATATATGAATCTATTATATTTTGAGTAGCTAATCCCGAAAAAATAGGATGCGTAGCGTATGCATAAATATTACGCGCGCCATTTTTTTTAAGTGCTTGCGCAGCTTTACATAAAGTAACACCTGTATCTATTATATCATCAATTAAGATGCAATCTCTATTTTTTATCTGTCCAATGATATTCATTACTTGAGAAACATTTGCGTTCGGTCGACGTTTGTCGATAATTGCCATGTCAGAATCATTCAATAATTTTGCAATAGTACGTGTTCTAATAATTCCACCAATATCTGGAGATACAAATACTGGATTTAAAAAATTAATTTTTGATAATTCTTTTAATAACAACATACTGCTTAAAATATTATCTATTGGAATATCAAAAAATCCTTGAATTTGTTCAGAATGTAAATCAATAGTAAGAATGCGATCTACTCCGACATTTGATAAAAAATCAGCAATTACTTTAGCTGTAATAGGTACTCTAGATGATCGAATTCTTCTGTCTTGTCGAGCATATCCAAAGTATGGAATTACGGCAGTTATACGTCCAGCAGATGCTCGTCTTAATGCATCTATCATGATAATTAATTCCATTACATTATCATTTGTAGGTGAACATGTTGATTGTATTAAAAAAACATCAGATCCTCTAATATTTTCGTGAATTTGTATACTTATTTCTCCATCACTAAATTTACTTACTGTAGCTTTTCCTATTGTAGTATTTAAATTATTAGCAATTTTTTTTGCTAAATATGGAACTGAATTTCCAGAAAATAATTTAATTTTTTCCATGTAATCCTCTAGCATATTATATAATGAATTTTTCTTTAATATGTACAGTACATATATACATTGTATATTACAGAACATTTTAAATATTAATTTAAAAATAATTTGTTCTATTGAATGAATTGTTCTTACAATATATCTTTAGTCATATTATAATATAATATATACATATGTTTTATATTATTTCTATATTTTTATTATGGCGTATAAAATAGGTTTATTATCATGAAAAAATCAATAATTTTAAAATTAAAAAACGTAATAAAAAGATATTCTGAATTAGAATCTTTGTTATCTTCTAATTACTCAGTATTTGATAAACAAAAATTTTCTATTTTATCAAAAGAACGAGCAGAATTATTTGAATTACGTGAATCATTTTTGTCATGGTTAAATATAAAATCGGATATAAAAAGTAATAAAGCATTATTACAAGATTCTGTTATTGGTAAATTAGCAGAAGAGGAATTATATGTTTTATTAAAAAAAAAAAAGGAAATTGAAAAAAAAATAAAAAAATTATTAATTCCTGCTGATCCATTTGATCAAAATAGTTGTTTTATTGAAATTAGAGCTGCTACAGGAGGATCAGAAGCTGCTATTTTTTCTGGAGAATTATGTAAAATGTATATGAGATATGCTGATTTAAAAGCTTGGAAGGTAAGTATTATTAACATGCATGCAGGAGAACAAGGTGGTTATAAAGTAATTATTTTAAAAGTTATAGGAAATAGTGCTTGTAAATATTTAAAATTTGAATCTGGAGGTCATAGAGTGCAGAGAGTTCCACAAACAGAATCACAAGGTCGTATACATACTTCAACATGCACAGTAGCAATTATGCCTGAAGTTCCTAAATCAAAAGAAATTATATTAAATATTGCTGATTTAAAAATTGATACATTTCGTTCTTCAGGAGCAGGAGGGCAACATGTTAACACAACAGATTCTGCGGTTCGTATTACACATATTCCAACTGGTAATGTAGTTGAATGTCAAGATGAACGTTCTCAACATAAAAATAAAGAAAAGGCATTGTCAGTTTTATCTGCTAAAATTTATTCCGAAAGTAATGCAAAAAAAGCATTAGAAAATTCATTAATGAGAAAAAATTTATTAGGTACTGGCTCTAGATCGGACAGAAATAGAACATATAATTTTCCTCAAAATCGAGTAACTGATCATCGTATTAATTTAACATTATATCGTTTGAGTGAAATTTTATTAGGTAAATTAGATTTATTAATAGAACCTTTATTACAAGAATATCAAGCAGATTTATTATTAATGATGGAAGAGAATTAAATTGGTATATATTATAATGAATATTAAAACGTGGTTATGTAGTTCTAAGAAAAAATTAATTAATAGTTTAACGCCTCAATTAGATTCAGAAATATTAATATGTTATGTATTAAAATATTCAAAAAAAACACTATTTTTAAATTATAGTGCAATTATTAATTGCAATGATTTGTTAATATTAAACCGTTTATTATATAGAAGAATATTAGGAGAACCTATTGCGTATATCATTAATAAAAAAGAATTTTGGTCATTATCTTTATTCGTGTCTCCTGCAGTATTAATTCCTAGACCTGATACAGAATTGTTAATTGAATTAGTTATGTCACATACTCACTTAAGAAACGAATTTATTTTAGATTTAGGAACAGGTAGTGGATCTATTGCTTTATCTTTAGCTTATGAATATCCTTTGTGTAAAATTATAGGTATTGATAATAACTTAAGCGCCTTATCTATAGCAAAATATAACGCGCGAAAATTAAATATTAAGAACGTTTTTTTTATGTATAGTAACTGGTTTTCATGTATTCCCCTTAGAAAGTTTTATATAATTGTTTGTAATCCTCCTTATTTATCTAGACAAGATTTTTGTAAATCTACAGAAAATTTGGTATTTGAACCGTACAATTCTTTAGTTTCTGGAAAATATGGAATAGAATGTATACATCATATCATAACTAATGCATATCGACATCTTACTTCTATGGGTTGGTTGTATATCGAACATTGTTATAGACAAACTAATATAGTCAAAAAAATTTTTAAAAATAATTTTTTTATAAAAATATCTTCTGTAAAAGATTATTCTAATCGTAATAGAGTTACCTTCGGTTGTTTACTTAAATAGTAGTAGTTTTTATAAAAATTTTATATGTGTATTTTAATTTTAGTGATAATTATTTAGGATAATATATGATAGATTTGTATGATATTGATTTTTCTCAAATGTCTTTATGTGAACTTATGATTAAAATTATGGCAGATATTCGCGATGATTTTTCCGAAGAAGAAACTATGAATGTTTGTAAAAAAAAAATTCAAGAAGCTATATTATTTGTTTCTAATAAATTGACAGAAAAAAAAAAGATAGAAAAATTACTATTTTTATTTTATAAAATTTGGAAATTTGGTAGTTCTGTTGCAGCATATAAATTATCTGATATGATATGGTTAGATAAAGTAATATTATCCAATCAAGGTAGTTCTTTTTCTTTAGGAATAATATTGATATATCTTGCTAGTCATTTGAATATATTAATAACTCCTGTAATTTTTCCAACACAGTTAATTTTAAAATTTAAAAATCCAGAAAAAAATTTTTTTTATATTGATCCTATTAATGGAGAAATAATAAATAAACATACTTTGAAAATATGGTTAAAAGGTAATATTAGTCCTTCTGCAGAATTAACAAATAATCATTTACAAGATTCTCAGCCATTAGTAGTAACTCAAAAAATTTTAGATATTTTAAAAGTTGCTTTACTAGAAGAAAAAAGTATTGAATTAGCTCTAAATGTAAGTAATATTTTATTAAAATTAAAACCTAAGGATCCATATGAAATTCGAGATAGAGGATTGATTTTTTCTCAACTAAATTGTTATCATATAGCTATTTCAGATTTATTATATTTTATTGAAAAATGTCCCGAGGATCCGATTAGTGATATAATAAAAATGCAAATTCATTCTATTGAACAAAAAAAAATTACTTTTCATTAGATATAATTTTATTGTGTCATTGAAATGTATTGTACATTGTATTTTTTAAAGAAAAATGTATTAAAGAAAGAGATATGGCATGAAAAAAAAATTAATTTTAGTATTAAATTGCGGCAGTTCTTCTATCAAATTTTCAGTTATTGATCCGATTCTAGAAATAACTTATCTAGATGGAATAGTAGATATTATAAATTCTAAAATATCTTTAATGATTAAAAATTTAATTAAAAAAACGATATTACGTAAAGAATTTGAAAAAATGGATTCATATAAAAAATTAATTAAATTAATTTTTACTACATTATTATGTAAATATAAAAATTATTTAGATGATATAGTAGGCATTGGACATCGAGTGGTACATGGGGGACCTTGTTTAAAAAAATCTATGATTATTAACCCTAATGTTTTATTAAAAATTAAACAATCATCTATTTTTGCTCCTTTACACAATCCTTTTCATGTAGTTGCTATTAAAGTAGCTCTAAAGATGATGTCAGCATTACAACACAATAATGTAGTAGTATTTGATACTGCTTTTCATCATACTATACCAAAGAAAGCATTTTTATACGCTATTCCTTATAAATTTTACAAAAATTATTCTATTCGTCGATATGGTGCGCATGGAATTAATCATTTTTATGTATTAAAAAAAAGTTCTTTTGTATTAAAAAAACCTATAAATTGTTTAAATATTATTAGTTGTCATTTAGGAAGTGGATCTTCAATTACAGCTATAGTTGATGGTCAGTCAGTAGATACTTCCATGGGCTTGACTCCTTTAGAAGGAGTAGCTATGGGAACTCGTTGTGGAGATATTGATCCATACATAATTTTTTATATGGTTAATGAATTAAATATTCCTATTAACGAAGTACAAAAAATACTAACTAAAGAATCTGGAGTGCTAGGAATTAGTTCTATAACTAGTGATTTTAGACAATTAGAAGAAAAATATTCTACACATAAATCAGCAAAATTATCTATTGATATTTTTTGCTATCGCGTTTCTAAATATATTAGCGGATATTCTTCTTTAATGCAAGGAAGGCTGGATGCAATTATTTTTACTGGAGGTATTGGAGAAAATTCTAGTTTTATTCGTCAAAAAATTATACACAAACTATCTTTATTAAGTTTATTTATTGATGTAAGGAAAAATGAAAGAAATTATAAAAAAAATATATTTATAAATTCTACAAATAGTATACCTATACTGGTTATACCAGCAAACGAGAATCAAATTATTGCTCAAGAAACGTATAATTTAGTTGTATAGATATTACATATGTATTTTTGACATTACATATAATGTATTAATTTAAAAAATATATATATGTTATTTAAAATAGTATTTTTTATATAGATTATTTAGAATACTACTAAATTATTTTTTTAATTTTATTTATTATGTTGATTAATATATTTATGAAAAATTATATAGAGAAATTTAAATTATTTTTACAAAAAAAAGCTAGTTCTAAGGTTAAAAAAATTGTTTTTCCTGAAGGAAATGATATAAAAATTATTGAAGCAGCTTCTATGTGCAGTCAATTAAATATTTCAAAATGTATTTTATTAGGAAATTATGACTATATTAATGATTGTGCTATAAAAAGCAATTTTTTTTTAAATAAAAATATTACAATTATTGATCCTGATAAAATTCGGAAAGATTATGTACAAAATTTATTTCTATTAAGAAAAAACAAAGATATATGTAATATAGAACAAGCTTCAAATTTATTATGTAACAATATAATATTATCATTAATGATGTTACATAATAACGATGTAGATGGTGTTGTCGCAGGAATAACACATTCTACGGCTGATATTGTACGACCAACATTTCAGTTAATACAAAATAATCATAAAAATTCATTTGTATCATCAGTTTTTTTGATGCTTTTTCCAAATAAAGTTTTAGTATATGGAGATTGTGCTATTAATAAATATCCAGATGAAAATATATTAGCAAAAATAGCGATTCAATCTGCTAATACAGCACAATCTATTGGAATATTTCCAAAAATAGCAATGTTATCATATTCTACTGATACTTCAGGATCAGGGAAATCTGTAGATAGGATTAGACAAGCAATCAGTATAGTAAAGAACATTCAACCAGATTTATTAATTGATGGACCTATGCAATATGACACTGCTGTTTCATCTGAAATAGCACAGAAAAAATTTCCTAGTTCTTCAGTAGCAGGTCAAGCTACCGTTTTAATATTTCCTGATTTAAATTCTGGAAATATTACATATAAAGCTGTTCAACAATCTTCTGGAATTATATCAATTGGACCAATTTTACAAGGTTTACGAAAACCAGTAAATGATTTATCGCGAGGAGCAACTGTTCAGGATATTATATATACTACTGCTATGACTGTTATTCAGTCTTTTGATATTGTCAAAACATAAAAGTATATTTATATACTTAATTCGTAAAATTACTATAATTATTTTTCTTTTAAGTAGTAATTTTATGATATTAAAGGAGTATAGGATAGTTTTTGTAATCCTACTACTTTTTCTTTTTTTGTAGTTCTGATCAAAATAACTCCCTGGGTGTTTCTTTGTAAAGTTGCAATTTCAGATACTCTAGTTCTGACAAGAGTTCCAGCATTTGTAATCATCATGATTTGATTGTAATTATCAACTTGTATAGCTCCTATAACAACTCCGTTTTTTGGGGTTACACGAATAGAAATAACACCTTTAGTAGCCCTTGATTTAACAGGAAAGTGATTAATTTTAGTTCTTTTTCCATATCCATTTTCCGTTACAATTAGGATATCATCTTTTGTTTTAGGAACTAGTAACGATACAACTCGATCGTTATTAACAATTTTTATACCTTTGATACCTGCAGCAGTACGGCCCATTTTTCTAATTTTTGTTTCAGAAAAACGCACGACTTTTCCTTTAGAAGTGAATAGTAGTATGTTATTTTTACCATTCGTTAAAGAAACACCAATTAATTCATCATTTTTTCGTAAATTAATTGCTATAATTCCAGAGTTTCTGGGTTTTTTAAATTGATCTAATGATGTTTTTTTTACAAAACCTAGAGCAGTAGCCATAAAAATATTTATTGATGATTTATATTCTGAAATAGGTAAAATTGTTGTTATTCTTTCTTTTTGTGTTAATGGTAGTAAATTAATAATAGGTCTTCCTCGTGCATGTCTACTGGTTTCAGGTAATTGATATACTTTCATCCAATATAGTAGTCCTCGACTAGAAAAGCACAAGATAGTATCGTGAGAATTAGCTACTAATAAATTCTCTATATAGTCTTCATCGGTAGTTTTTGCAGCAGATTTTCCTTTTCCTCCTCTTTTTTGGGCATTGTAATCTGAAATTGGTTGATATTTTACATATCCAGAATGTGATAATGTCACTACAACACTTTCTTGTATTATCATATCTTCCATGTTTATTTCAGATGTTTTTTTTATAATTTTTGTTCTACGTACATCAGAAAACTGATTTTTTATTGCTAACAGTTCTTGTGTGATTATTTTTTTTAATTGATTAGAACTAGATAGGATTTTTTTTAATACTGATTTTTTTTTTAATAGACTTTTATATTTTTGATAAATATTATTTATTTCCAATGTAGTAAGCTTGTTTAACTTAATATTTAAAATAGCTTGTGTTTGTTTTTTGCTAAAATTAAAAGTTATTGCTTTATTGCATATATTACGATGTATATGTATAGTAGTATTTTTTTTCCATTTTATTTTTTCTAGATTTTTGCTAGCAGCTTTACTATTACTAGCTAGTTTTATTACTTCAATAATTTTATCGATATTATTCAAAGCAATGTAAAATCCTTCTAATACATGGATTTTTTTTGTGTATTTATTTAATTTAAACAAGCATTTTCTAGTAATAATTTTTTTTCTATGTTTTATAAACTCTTTCAGTATTTTTTTTAGTCCCATTGTTTTAGGTTGACCAGAAGATAAAGCAACCATATTTATTCCAAAAGATGTTTGTAATGATGTCAATGTATATAATTGATGTAGAACTACTTTAGTAATAAAATCTTTTTTAATTTCTATTACAATTCTCATTCCATCTTTGTCCGATTCATCCCGAATAGCAGAAATTCCAAGAATTTTTTTTTCTTTTACTAATAAAGCAATTTTTTCAATTAATTTAGATTTATTAACTTGATATGGTAATTCGTAAATTATTAAAGACTCTTTTTTGTTTTTTTCACTATATTCTATAGAATATTTTGATCGAATAGATATTTTTCCTTTTCCTGTACGATAAGCTTCTTGAATACCATTTTTTCCGTAAATAATTCCAGCTGTTGGAAAATCGGGACCAGGAATGTATTTCATTAATTTTTTTAAAGAAATTAATGGATTTTTGAGATATGCAATGCAACCATTAATTATTTCTTGAAGGTTATGTGGAGGAATGTTAGTGGCCATACCTACAGCAATACCTGAAGATCCATTAATTAATAAATTAGGAATTTTAGTTGGTAAAATTTCTGGTATTTTTTCTGTTCCGTCGTAATTTAAAACGAAATTAACTGTATTTTTTTCTAAATCATTTAACATCTCATGAGCAATTTTAGACATGCGGATTTCTGTATATCTCATGGCTGCTGCAGAATCACCATCAATGGATCCAAAATTTCCTTGTCCATCTATTAGTGGATATCTTAAAGAAAATTGTTGAGCCATACGTACAATTGCATCGTATACTGCAGAATCTCCGTGTGGATGATATTTACCTATCACATCACCTACTATTCTTGCTGATTTTTTATAAGGTTTATTCCATTTATTATGCAATATATTCATGGCAAATAATATTCTTCTATGTACGGGTTTTAGTCCATCTCGTACATCTGGTAAAGCTCGCCCAATAATTACAGACATAGCATAATCAAGATAAGATTTTTGTAACTCTTCTTCAATATTGACCTTTTTGATTTCTTTTGCAATATTATTCATGTTCTCATCTCTATGATATAATTTATTTTTAATATATTTTAACTAAAATTATTATTTTTTTTTGGTTTATTAAACGAATACAAAAAATGGAATAAGAATATTATTTTATAAATTGAATATATTATTAAAAATATTTTTATTAGTATAAAAATACTGTAATTTTAAAATGGTATTATGTAGTAATATTTATTTATGTAACAATAATTTTAATGTAGATGTGTATTAATTTATATTAATTCTATCAATATTTTTATAAAAATTGATAGAAATATATTATTTTTATGGAATTAATTATATTTTTTTAAAATTTTTTGATAGATATTTTTTTATTCCCTTTGGAGTTGCTTGAATAGCTTCTTTTTCTTTGCTCCAATTAGCTGGACATACTTTTCCATATTTTTTATAAAATATGAAAGCATCAATTATTCTAATAATTTCTAGTATATTTCTACCTATTGGTAAATCATTAATAGATTGATGACGAATAATACCATCTTGATCGATTATAAATGAAGCTCGTAAAGCAACTGTTAATTCTGGATGTTCAATTCCATAAGATTTTTGTATATTTTTAGTAATATCGGATATCATAGGAAATTGTACTGCTCCAATACCTCCGTTTTTAGGTTTTACGTTTCTCCATGCATTATGTACATATACTGAATCTATAGACACTCCTATAATATGTACATCTCTATTATTAAACTCAGAATATAAATTATTAAATGCTATTAACTCTGAAGGACAAACAAATGTAAAATCCATAGGCCAAAAGAATAATACTGTTATTTTTCCAGAACTATATTCATATAAATTGAAATCATTTACGATTTTACCGTTAGGTAATACTGCTGATGCAATAAAATTAGGAGCTTTTTTAGATACTAAAATCATTTTTATTCCCTCTGATATAAATATGTGTATATGATGCAGTGTATACAATGAAATTATGATATACTATATCATAATTTTTATTTTTTCATATTATTTTAAAAAATTATTTTTAATAAATGATATTATTTATAATATTGGTATGTTTCATGGTGATTTCATCTAATTGTTCATGGTCAAATTTTTTTTTTAGAGAAAAAAAAAAAAAATATTTTGTACATCTGTGGAATACTTTAAAAAATATACAAAAGAATATTAGAGTTTATCCTCCTAAAAAAAATATTTTTAATGCTTTTTTATTAACACCAGTATCGGAAGTTAAAGTCGTAATTATAGGTCAAGATCCATACTGTCGATTTGGACAAGCAAACGGCTTATCTTTTTCGGTTTCTAAATATACATCACTTCCCTCTTCATTAAAAAATATATTTATAGAATTACAGAATAATTTTCCACAATTTAAAATGCGTACAAATGGATGTTTAAAATCTTGGTCACGACAAGGTGTGTTTTTATTAAATTCAATTTTAACTGTTTCAGATAGATTTCCAGGATCTCATAAAGGATTAGGTTGGGAAATTTTTACTGATCATGTTATTAAATTTATTAGTGATATTCATACAGGTATAATATTTGTACTATGGGGTTCTTTATCAAGTCAAAAATATCATTTAATAAATAAAGATGTACATTTTATATTACGATCGTCGCATCCATCTCCTCTGTCATGTCATCGAGGTTTTTTTGGATGCAAACACTTTTTAAAAATAAATACAATTTTAATACAACAAAATAAAACACCAATTAATTGGTTTAGAGATACATAATTTTAAATTATATTAATATAAATTAATATTTATACATTAAATTGTATATTTTAAATTATATAACAACTGTAGCTTTTTTGATTATATAATTTTTAAATTTATATCCATTTTTTTTTATTTTTTTAATTTTTATATTATCAGTATTTGTATCTTTTTTTTTGTTGTTTTCTAAAATATGTATATTTGAATTGAATGGTACATTAACTTGATTAATTTTTTTTATATGCCATATTTTTAAATTTTTTTCTAATATATTATGCGTTAATTGTATTCCTTCAACTACTGTTTTTGGTATAGAGATAGATTTTTTGGATATTTTTACTAAGTTATCAATTTGGTTGATAATAGATGATATATTTTTTACGAAACCTTTAAACTGATTTTTTTTAATTAATTTTACTTCTTGTATGGTTTTTTTTGTCGCATTATCTATGTTGGCGAAGTGTCTTAACTTTGCATTTTTTTTTTCTTGTTTTATGCAAAAAATTTTTTGTTCAATTTTATATAGCTCATCTATTTTATTTGTTTTTTCTTTTTTTTGCGGAGAAATGTTATTTTTAATTTTTTTTTCTTCTTTCATAATTTTTCGACTATATCTATAGTAATTAATATGTTTATTGAAATTATTTAGTAAATGAAGTTATGTAAATAATTTTCAGTGTAAATAATTGAAACACATTTTTGAGATTTTATAATATATTTTTATATATATAATTTATATTAAATTTTTTATCAATAAAAACGTGTATATTATTTTAATATAGTAAAGATGTACTTTTTAGATTATATTTATCTATTATTATAGTTTATATATCAGTATTTTATACTAATTATTTTTATAGCAAAACATTTTAAAATTTAAAATAAACGAAATATTTTTATATTAGTGTAAATTTATATATTTTATTTTTAATAAAAAATATAACTATTATTTTGATCATAGTTACACATTTGCATTTTATATGAAAAATTATTATTTTATTAATTTTTTTTATAAATTATTTAATTAGATGTTTATCTGAAATGTTTAAAAATTTTTGGAGCTGGCGGGATTTGAACCCGCGTCCAAAATAACTAATATTGTTGTTCTACATGTTTAGTTTATTTGATCTTTTAAAATAAAACTTAATAAACAAAGTGTTATTTTTTATCTTAATAAAATACAATCTTATTGTTTTAAGATTAACAATATAAGAATGTCTCTTTTTATATAACCTTTCTAATATATAACTTATCTAGTAAAGAGAAGAAAAATAGATCAGCGAGAAAGGGCTTTATCTAGTTTTTTAAGCTGCTAAAGCGTAGTTTTTTTGTTTTGCATTTAATAAAATTGGTTTTTTAACGAGGCAAACCAATCCTCGACATGCTGCAACAATTTTTGTATATTCTGTCAAATCCATAACAGCCCCATACACAAATTATATTATAATAGATCTATTGGATTTAGACAATATTTATATATATAAATATTATTATTTATTTTTTTAAAATTGTTCGAAAAGCATTCTTTTATACTGATCTTTATAGTACCATGAGTTTAGTTTTTATTAAAAATACAATAATTTTTTATTATTGTATTTATTAAATAAAAATTTTATAAATTATATATTATTTTATTAAATTTATGAGTGATATTAATATGACAGATGTTATTAGAAAAATAAAAAAGCAATTAAAAAAAAATATTATTGTTCTTTATATGAAAGGTTCTCCTAAACATCCTAGTTGTGGTTTTTCTGCTCGAGCTGTTCAAGCTTTATCTTCTTGTACTTCAAATTTTTTTTATGTTGATGTTCTAAAAGATACAGATATTCGTTTAGCTTTGCCAAAATATTCAAAATGGCCAACTTTTCCTCAATTATGGATTAAAGAATGTTTGATAGGTGGATGTGATATTATCCTAGAATTATTAAATAACGGAGAATTATTGAATTTAATTAAAAATTGTCAAAATAATACTAAATTGAATAAATCACAACCGTAGATTTAGAATTATATAAATTATGTATTGAACATCTCATCTTGTTTTTTTCGATGAGATGTATTTGGAGGCCAACCTCCAAGTCTTTTCCATCGATTTACTAATTCACAAAATAAGTGCGCTGTTTGTACGGTATCGTATAAAGCAGAATGTGCTTGAGTTGTATCAAAAGGAATACCAGCCATTTGACAAGCTTTTGCTAATACTGTTTGTCCAAAAATTAAACCACTAAGTGCTGCTGTATCAAATGTAGTAAATGGATGAAAAGGATTTTTGACAACTCCTATTCTTTTTGCTGCCGCCATTAAAAAGTTATGGTCAAAATTGGCATTGTGAGCAACTAGTATTCCTTTCTTACAATGATTCACATTTATTTTCTTTTTTACTAGTTTAAAAATACTTTTTAACGCGCTTTGTTCACTAACAGCCCCTCTAAGAGGATTAAAAGGATCTATTTTATTAAAGGCGACTGATTCTGCTTGTATAATCGATCCTTTAAAGGGTTTAATGTGAAAATGTAAAGTATCATCTATTTGTAGCCATCCCAGTGTATTCATTTTTAAAGTTACAATTGCAATTTCTAACAAGGCATCTGTTTTTGCATGAAATCCTGCACTTTCTATATCTATAACAACGGGATAGAATCCTCTAAATCGATTTTTTATCATAAATCGTAAATTTTGTTTTATAGACATATGTATCTCATTTTCATTATTTAGTATAATTTTAAATTTATTTATATTTATTTTATGATATAAAATTATAATCATCTTGTTCAAATAACTCAATATATTTAAATAAAAATAATGATTGTTTTTTCATTGTGCTATTTTTAAAAAATTATTTTTAATAAACATATTTGTTTAAAATATTGTTGTTATTAATAGTTATTAGTACGTATGATAATACGATTGTTTAAAAAAAATTTTTATATTAGGATATATTATTAAATTCATTATTAATGAGTATTTAATAAATATATTGATTTTTAAAATAAAAAGAAATCTTTATTTTAAATATATACAAAAATTTATTTTTTTGAGAATGTTTTTTTTTAAAAATATTTTTAAAGATATATATTTTTTATAATTTACAAAAAATATTATGTATATGTAGTGTAATCGTTTAATAATATTTATGTATAGTTTTTTTATAAAAAATCTAATATAGAATATACGAATATATAAAGTATACCTCTATAATATATAGGTATAAAATATATATATAATATATAGGTATATGAGACACAAGAATAAGATAGTTTCATTAGTAATTTTGTAAAATATATATCATGATTTAATTATATTTAATTTAAAAGAAGGTATTTTGAAAACAATAAAAATGATTGTTGGTCTTGGAAATCCGTTAAATCAATATTATAATACACGACATAATGTAGGTTATTGGTTTATTAATATGTTGTCTGATTTTCATAAAATTTTATTTAAATTTAAAAAAAGTTTTTTAGGATATATTGCGAATGTTACAATAAATAATCATATAATTTATTTATTGCGACCCCATGTATTTATGAATGTTTCAGGTATTTCGGTTTATTCTGTTTCATCTTTTTATAAAATTGATTTATCTGATATTTTAATAGTGCGAGATGAATTAGATTTATTTCCTGGAACAGTAAAAATAAAGTTTGGAAAAGGTCATAATGGTCATAATGGTGTTAAAAGTATTATCAATCATTTTTCCATTAAAAATGATTTTATACAATTATGTATTGGGATTGGTCGTCCGATACAAAAAAAAAATGTATCGACATTTGTATTAAAAGCGCCTGAAAAATTAGAAGGTAATATAATTAAAAAAGCAATATTAGAATTTATTTTATTAACTAAAGATAATATACATAAAAAAAATTTTTTGAAAAATAAAAAAATTATCATTAATCAATAATTTTTTGTCGTGATTATTGATTATTTTGTCTATAAATTCGATGTTCAACTGAACAGGTATAAATTATTGTGGTATATAAATGTGGTATTGTAGGATTACCTAATGTAGGAAAATCTGCTTTATTTAATACGATAACAAGATTAAATATTCCATCAAAAAATTTCCCTTTTTGCACTATTGAACCTAACATTGGGATAGTTTCTGTTCCCGATAATAGATTAAAAAAAATAGCTGTTTGTGTATCAACTAAAAATATTGTACATAGCTGCATTACTTTAATTGACATTGCTGGATTAGTAAAAGGTGCTTCTAAAGGAGAAGGTTTAGGAAATAAATTTTTAAAAAAAATTAGAGAATGCAATGCCATCCTACACGTTGTTCGTTGTTTTATAAACAATAAAATAACTCATGTATATAATAACGTAAATCCATTACGTGATATTGATATCATTAATACGGAGTTATTGTTATCTGATCTTGATTTATGTGAAAAAATTTTTAAAAAAAAATCTATTCAAAAAAATATGAGTGATGTACATTATTCTATTTTTCTTAATTTAATGAAACGATGTATACATCAATTACAATCTGGTCTTTTTTTAAAAGATTTAGATTTTTTAGAAGAAGAATTAAAAATCTTACAGCAATATCAATTTTTAACGTTAAAACCTATGATTTACATTTTTAACATGACAAAAGATATGTGTTGTAACATTGATATCAATGAATTAAATAAAGATAAAAATGTTAATTTATCTACTTCTATTCCTGTAGTACTACATTACAAATATAGTATAAATAATAATTATGTTAATGTTTTATCTACTCAAAAAAATTGTTTATTTTTTTTTGATGTAGATTTTAATAAGTTTATTAGGCATTTATGTAATTCTTTATTTTTAAAGACTTTTTTTACTGCTGGACCAAAAGAAGTGAAATCATGGATATTTAAAGCAGAAAAAACAGCTGTTCAAGCTGCTAAGTTAATTCATACTGATTTTTCTAAAGGTTTTATTAGAGCTCAAGTTATTTCATATGTTGATTTTATTAAGTATCGTAACTTAATTAAAATTAAGCAATTAGGTAAAATGCGTAGTGAAGGAAAACAATATATAGTTCAAGATGGAGATATTATAAATTTTTTATTCAATATATAAATTATGTGATGTAGACAGTGATAAATATTAATTTTAAATAAATTACAATTTAGAGAGGGATTCTAGTTTTCCTCTCTAAATTATAAGATTTATTAAATTTTTTTTAGTAAAAAATTCTTTAATTTCAAAAAATCCGGTTTCATGTGATGTGAAAAATTTTTTAAATTTACTCGAGATTGTAAAGAATAGGGTAGTTTTAATTTAATATTTAATATGGATTCAACTGTATCTTGAAATTTAGATGGATGAGCAGTTCCTAAAAACAATCCAAAATCTGTTTTTTTCATATTTTTGATTAGTACTTTGTATGCTATAGCTGCATGAGGTTCAGATACATATCCTATTTTATATAGTTCTTGAAGAGTTTTTATAGTTTTTTTATCAGATATACTTTCAGATTTTAGAGTATGTAAATTCCAATTTTTTCTTCTAAACAATTCTTCTACTCTTGGCCAGTTATTAGGTTCGCTGATATCCATAGCATTAGAAATTGTAGATATAGTGTTATTAGGTTTCCATACACCATTATTTAAAAAACGAGGCACTGTATCATTTGCATTAGTAGCAGCAATAAAGGATTTTATAGGTAATCCTAATGATTTTGCAATTAATCCAGCAGTTAAATTACCAAAATTACCGCATGGTACAGATATTACAACATTATTATGATGTTTGGATGGTATTAATGCAAAAGCTTCAAAATAATAACAAATTTGAGCCAGTAATCTACTAATATTAATAGAATTAGCGGAATTTAAACCAATTTTTTCTTTCAATTTTTTATCGTTAAATGATTGTTTTACTAAATATTGACAATCATCAAAACTTCCATCAATTGCAATAGTGTGTATATTTTTTCCTAATGTACAAAATAGTTTTTCTTGTAGTATACTAATTCTTCCTTTAGGATATAATATTACAACACGAATATTATTCATACAGTAAAAAGCATGTGCAACTGCAGCTCCTGTATCACCTGAGGTTGCGGTTAGTATAGTCATACTAGAATTTTTATTTTTCCAATATGATAACATATTTGCCATAAACCTTGCCCCAAAATCTTTAAACGCTAAAGTTGGTCCATGAAACAATTCTAGACAAGAGATATTTTTGGTAACTGGTACAATAATCGGTGGAGTGAAAGAAAAAGCATATTTAATTTGTTTTTTTAAATCAGGCAATGATATTTCATCAGATATAAAGTGAGATAGTATATGCGTACTGCGCGTAATAAAATCCATTTTTATTAACTTCTTTAAATCGTGAGAATTAAATTTTGGTAAATATTTTGGAAAAAATAATCCTTGTTTTTTTCCTAAACCAGATTGAATAGCGTTTAAAAAATTTACCTCTTCTGTATGATCTTTCAAATTATATAGTTTCATTATTTCAATCTCATTTTTCTTGCACCTAATTGATCAATTTTACAAATATAAACGAATCCTTTATTATTCGTGATAAAGTTTTTTTCTAACCATTTTTTTACTTTAGTTGCAATAGAAATATTTAAACATATTGAAAATAATGTAGGTCCAGAACCTGAAATGTTGCAAGTTAATGCTCCTAATTTCATTATGGATCTTTTTATATGTAAAAATTTTGGTATTAATGGAATTCTATAGGGTTCTGCTAAAGTATCTTTCATAAAACGAATAGCTAGTTCAGATTGTTTTGTGTGTAATGCATGTATAAACGTTGATAAATTTCGACTATTTTGTATACATATATCTTTTTTATAATGTAACGGAAGAATATTTCTAGCGACTGAAGTAGATAATGTTATACCAGGCCATGCAATTATCCATAACCAATTCTTAAAAATAGGAAGTTTTTGTGTAATATAATTTTTATCGTCTGTAATTAATTGTAATCCTCCTAAATAACATGGAGCAACGTTGTCATAGTGAACACCTCCAGAAATATCTCCTTCTAAAGAACCCATTAATTTTATTAGTTCTATTTTTGTGAGTTGTGTTTTATAAAATTGGTTAAACGCAAGAACACTAGCCACTATAGACGAAGCGCTAGAACCTAGTCCAGATCCTACAGGCATGTTTTTTTCTAATTTAATTGATATTGGTATTTTTTTATTGGTATATTTATTAAACCAACGCCATGCTTTCCAAGTAATATTTTTTTTTATATCCGTAGGTAAATTATCGGAAAAAGATCCGTGACATTTTAATTTAAATGTATCTGATGATTGTATTGATATACAATCCCCTAACAAAGTTCCATCTATGGGTGTAATAGCTGCTCCTAAAATATCAAAACCAACACCAACATTACCAATGGAAGCAGGAGCATAAATTTTTATCATTATCGTAAACTCGTAATGTTATAATATAACACGTAATAAATCAGAAAAAATACCTGATGCCGTTACTTTATTTCCAGCTCCGTAACCGCGTAGTATTAAAGGAATGGGTTTATAATATTTTGTATGAAAAACAAATATATTTTCTCCATTTTTAACATAATACAATGGATTTTTATTATCTACAGATTTAATTTTTATATTACATGATCCGTTTTTTTTTATTGTACCTATAAAACGTAATACTTTTTTTTTGCTTTTTGCTTTATTAACTTTTTGAATAAATATATTATTTAATTTTTTTATTTCTGAAAAAAATTCTTTTTTGTTTTTTATTTTGTTAAAAGAATCAGGTAATATTTTTTCTATAGTAATATCAGATAATTCTAACTGATATCCAAATTCTCTTGCTATAATTAATAATTTTCTAGCTACATCTATTCCGGAAAGATCGTCTTGGGGATTTGGTTCTGTGAATCCTAATTTTTGTGCTTTTTTAATAGCATCTGATAAGGTGCTATTATCATCTAATTTTCCAAATATATATGACATAGAACCTGATAAAATACCTTGAAATTTAATTAATTGATCTCCAGATTGTACTAAGTTTTTTAAATTATTGAGTATAGGTAATCCAGCGCCTACGTGTGTTTCATAAAAAAATTTTTTGTCATATGTATGAGCTATTTTACGAATTGATTTGTAATCAGAAAAGAGTGATGAATTAGATTTTTTATTAGCTGTAATTATGTGAAATCCTTTTTTCATGATTGTATTATATTTTTCTGCAATATCTTGACTAGCAGTACAATCTATTAAAATTGGATATAAATATCCATTTTTTTTTGCTAAATTTAAAATTTTTTCCAAGGAAAATAATTTTTTAGATTTTTTAAATTTTTTCTTCCATTTATTTAAACTAATTTTTGTTTTATTTTTTATATAGGTAGTAGAATTTGCAATTACATTAACATTTAATTGAATAAAAATTTTTTTTAATTTTTTTTCTTGCATTAAAATAATATCTAATAATTTTAGTCCAACTCCGCCTATACCAATTAAAAAAATATTTAGAGGAATAGTTTTATAAAGAATTAAATCATGAATTTTTTTTGTGATATTAATGATATGTTTGTCATATAAAACAATAGATAATGATATATTAGAAGTATTATGTGATATTTCTAGTATTTTATTTTTAAAACTATTAACTACTAAACATATTTTTTTTAAAATATCAATATTATATTTTTTTACATTATAGCCAATAATAGAAATGATACTAAGTTTTTTGATGTATAATATTTTTTTTAGCAATTTATTTTGTATTTTTGTATCAAGCATTTCTTTTAACTTTAGCTTTATATTTAATAATGGATGATCTTGTATATAAAAACTAACTGTATTATTTGATAATGATTGGTTTAATAAATATATAGCAATATTTTTCTTAGATAGATATTCGAGTATTTTTTTTAAAAATTTTTCTTGATATAATGTTTTTATGTTTATTATTTTAATTAAAACTATTTTTTTTAAATATGTAATTCCTTTAATTATATCAATAGTTTTATTATTTTTTGTTGTTAATAAAGTACCGGGATAATTAGGTTTATTGGTATTTTTAATAATGCATGGAATATTATAAGTCTGTAATGGTTTTACTGAAGCCGGATGAATAATTTTAGCGCCAAAATAAGATAATTCTAATGCTTCTTGATATGTTATTTCTGATATCAATTTAGCTGTAGATATAATATTAGGATCGCTCGTATATATTCCGTTTACATCTGTCCAAATTTCACAAGTATGAGAATTAGTACATATAGATAATATAGTAGCGGAATAATCAGATCCGTTTCTTCCTAGAATTACTAATTCTTGGAATTTATTACCAGCAATAAAACCTGGCATAAGAATAATTTTTTTTTTATTTATATTTAAATTTTTGAAATTTTTTTTAGATTCATGTATGTTAACAATAGCACCAAGATAATTAGATGTAGCTAATATTAGTTTTATAGGATTAATTATTAAAACTTCATATCCATATGAAACTAGTAATTCTTTCATTATTTTTACGGACAATATTTCGCCCATACTTATTATTTGAGCATAAATTTTATCTGGACATTTTTTAAGTAGTTTTATTGAGTGTAATAATGCTTGTAGTTTTTGGCATTGCATTTCTATTTTTTTTTGAATGTGACTTTTAGGATATTTTTTATTAATTATATATATTTTTTTTGTTAAGTTTAAAAAAAATTTTTTTAAAGTAACTATTTCTTTAATAGGAATATTATTGTTGCGAACACATTGTAGAATGATTTTTTCTAGATGATTAGTTATAGTAGCTGGTGCGGATAATACAACTGATATTTGATTGTTTTTTGTTTGATTAACAATAATTGAAGATACTTGTATGAATTTTTTTGCATTTGCAAGAGATGTACCCCCAAATTTTAACGTTTTCATAAATATAATCTCGTGTTAAAATCATTATTTAAGTTTGATTTATTTAAAATAGTGTTTTACTATATGTACAGATTTTAATTGTAATAAATATTATTGTATTAATAGTAGTATTTTGATTGTATTATTATGAATGATATGAACAATTTAGAATATAAATATTTTTATTACTTTTATATATACTGTTAATAGTCAAATAAAATTTATTATGAGGTAATTAATAAATTGTATCATATTTTTTGTTTTTTTTCTTTTTAAAAATTAATTTATTAAAAATATTGCAAACGAAATAATTTTTATATTAAATATTTTGTTGATTATGTTAAAAATATGATAATTTTTCTATTTTAGAATTTTATATTTATAAATTAAAGTATGTAAAATTAAATCGATTAATTTAATAGAATTTTTTTTAATAAACATTTATATATATTATATTTTTGTTAATTGTGTTGAATAGTTTTTTTTATATAATATGTGATGTACATTAATATTTTTTTTTAAAAAAAACGTTTTTTTTATTCCATAGAAATAAAATTTTTTTTAATTCTATTTTGTTTTCTATTCTGGAACGGAGTGAAATAAGTTCTAGAGCTTGAAAAAAAATATTGTTTTTTTTGGTTTCTTTTGTTTCATGGTTTTTTTTTTTTTCTATTTCTGTTTGCAAATTCCATATTTTTTCAATATTTATCAGAATGTTTTTTGGAATTCCTAATAACAATGAATATTTTTTTAAAATATAATGGACAGAAATAGAATATGCTTTTAAATATTTTATTTTTTTTTTAATTAATAGTATTTGTATTTTTTCTTTTAATGGATACCATAGTAGTGATGCAAATAAAAAAGAAGGACAGCGCATAGAATGATGTGAAGAATAAGAATCTACTTTTTTTAAACATGCAATAATGATATTTTGTAAAAAATTTGTGTTTTTTTTACTAAATTTGTTTAATAAAAAAGGTAATAATGGATAAATTAAAGAATATTTTTTTAATCGCATGTAGGTTAAATAACCATAACCTAAACAAAATAATTTGATAGATTCATTAAATAAACGAGCTCGAGGAATGTTTTTTAATAGTGCTGATAATTTAACAATAGGTGCTTCAGTTTTTTTATCTATATGCATGTGTAATTGTACAGAAAAACGAATTACTCTCAACATTCTTACCGGATCTTCTCTATAACGAGTTTCAGCATCACCTATAAGTCTGATTATTTTCATTTTTATATCTTTAATTCCACCAACATAATCTCGAATACTAAAATCTTGAATGTTATAATACAATGCATTAATAGTTAAATCTCTTCTATATACATCTTCTTCAATTTTTCCAAAAGTATTGTCGACTAATAACATTCCATTATTAGATTTTTTCATGTTAGGATACGGACTTTTTTTATCAGTATGGTTATTTTTTGTTCTAAATGTTGATACTTCAATAATTTCACTTTTAAATATTAAATGCGCAATAATAAAACGACGTCCTATTAATCGACAATTTTTAAATAGTTTTCTAATTTCATTGGGTTTTGCGTTGGTAGCAATATCAAAATCTTTAGGCTTTTTACCTAATAATAAATCTCGGACTCCACCGCCTACTAAATATGCTTCGTATCCTGATTTACTTAATCTATACAATACTTTTATAGAATTTTTACTAATTTTTCTTTGAGATATATTATTATTCTTTTTTATAATTAGCTTCATATTTTAATATCGACGTTATTTTACGTTTATATATAGTTTTTTAAAATTAATAGTATTAATGATACATTAAAAAAATTTTGTTTTTTTATATTTTATATACTTAAATAAGATTTATATAAAATATATTTTTGTGAAATATAAATTTTTTAATATCATTTAATATATAAAAATTTTATATAGTTAATCTTATTCAATATATACTTAACAAAAATATTTTTATAAAATTAATATTAATAATATACTAACATAGAGTATATTTATACACATAATATTTAATTTATGATTTATAAAATTTTTAGATTTTAAATTTCATCATTAACAAGATTTTTTTTAATTGTGTCATATTTTATGTATAAATATTAGAATTTTATTCACAAATGTATAAATAATCAGTTTTTTATATATAACTATATTGACATTTTATATATATTTAATGTAATTATATTATATTAATAATAGTAATAATTTTATATATAGAATATTTTTATAAATTACATATTTTATTAATATTTATTTTTATTGATACAATAATAAATATTATTTTTTATATATTTTATAGAATATATTTTTATCTATAAAAATTTAATAGAATAAAGTGTTTTATATAGAGTATAATAATTTTATGAATAATATTCTTATAAATTGACATATACAAAATATATCTAGCATGTAATTTTTTTTACTTATCAATAAAAACTAAATGATATGATTAGGAAAAATAAATGAAGTTTGCATTGGGGGTGGAATATGACGGGAGTATGTATTTTGGTTGGCAAAAACAAAGATCAGTATTGACTATACAAGGATGTATAGAACAAGCTTTATCTAAAATAGCTAATTATAAAATAGATGTAGTTTGTGCTGGTAGAACAGATAAAGGAGTACACGCTATGATGCAAATTGTTCATTTTAGTACTCCTGTTATTCGTAGCGCTTCTGTTTGGTTGAAGGGTGTAAATGCATTATTACCACATGATATTACTGTTTTGTGGTTACAAGAAATTCAGTCTGATTTTCATTCTAGATTTTCGGCGTTATCAAGATCATATCGTTATATAATTTTAAATCGTAATATGCGATCAAGTTTTTTAACTAAATATTATTTTTGTGTAAAAAATTTTTTAGATATTAAAAATATGCAGATTAGTTCTAGGTGTTTGCTAGGTTTACATGATTTTACGGCTTTTAAAAGTAGCGGTTGTCAATCTTTTTCTCCATATAAAAATATAATTGCTTTAGTAATATATAGGGTACATGATTTTGTAATTATTGATATTACTGCTAATTCTTTTTTATATCATATGGTTAGAAATATTGTTGGATCTTTAATTGAAGTAGGTTTATCAAAGCGTAATATTCATTGGATAAAAAGGATTTTAACTAATAAAAATATAAATAAAATTTATTCTACTGTTTCTTCTTCTGGTCTATATTTTTTGTCTGCTACGTATTCAGATCATTATTTAATATCCAATAATCTTTATATGTGTAAATATGAAGGTTTATTTCAACATCTGTTAAATAAATGTTATTAATAATATAATATTTTTATTAGTCATAGTATTTTTAATACTTAAATATCACAGTTTATTTTTATTAATAGTATTTAAATTGTATATGCTATTTTAATAAGTTAATTGATTAAAAAATTTATATTTGTAAAAAACTTTTTATTGTTTATATCCATATATTTTATATATATGATATTATGAAAAACATTAAATTTTATTTTTTATTTTTCATAAAAATTTTTATTAATATTTTTTATTTTATCAATAATAATACACATGTAAATTTATAAATATTATTTTTATATGTATTAATACATAATTTTTGTTATTTGAATTAATTTTTTGAATTTATAAAATACTGATAGTACATTGTGTTTAATTATAAATCAAATAATTTTATTTATATAAATAGTGAATTAAATATATTTATTTATGTTTATCAAAATTTAATATAATAAAATATGTTATATAAATAATATTTATATACTATATTTTTTAGTTTTATAATATATTACGAACAATATTTTTATTACATATTTATTAAACTATATAAGATTTTTTTACTTGTAGTTTTAGAGAAAATGAGATTTATGTATGTTAGGTAAAATAATTAATAATTTTTTTTTAAGTCGTAATGAACGTATTTTGAAAAATTTGAATGAACTTGTAGTTAAAATTAATATGCTAGAAAAAGATTTACTACAACTGAAAGATCATGATTTAAGAAAAAAAACAGATGAATTTAAATTACGATTAAAATATGGTGATACTCTTGATTCTTTACTTCCAGAAGCTTTTTCTGTGATTCGTGAAGCTAGTAAACGAGTTTTTGGAATGCGTCATTTTGATGTACAGATTTTGGGAGGAATTATTTTACACAGAAAAAGTATTGCTGAAATGCGTACGGGTGAAGGAAAAACATTAACTGCTACTTTACCAGCATATTTAAATGCTTTATTAGGGCGCGGTGTTCATATTGTCACGATGAATGATTATCTTGCGAATAGAGATGCAAATAAAAATCGTGTTTTATTTGAGTTTTTAGGGTTAAGTGTTGGAATTAATGTATCTGGTATGTCACAAGAAGATAAACAAATAGCGTATTTAGCAGATATTACATATGGTACTAACCATGAATATGGTTTTGATTATTTGCGAGATAATATGGTTTTTTGCAATAAACAAAAAGTACAAAGAAAATTGTATTTTGCTTTAGTTGATGAAGTTGATTCTATTTTAATTGATGAAGCTCGCACACCTCTTGTAATTTCTGGTCCTATAGAGAACAGTGATTTTTTATATAAAAAAATAAATTCTTTAGTTCCTTTTTTAATTCCTAAAAATAAAAAAAATTACAATGAAATTTGCAAAGTAGGTGATTTTTATATAGATTATAAACAACGTCAAATTCATTTAACTGAAATAGGATTAATTAAAATTGAAAAGTTATTAGTAAAATATAATCTTTTACCTGAATTGGAATCATTATACTTATCTAAAAATATTTTTTTTATCCATCATATTCTTCTAGCTTTAAAAGCACATTATATTTTTTTAAAAAATGTAGATTATCTTGTACAAAATAATAAGATAATTATTGTAGATGAACATACAGGAAGAATTATGTCTGGAAGAAGATGGTCTGATGGACTACACCAGGCAGTAGAAGCAAAAGAAAAAGTAGCAATACATCATGATAATCAAACTCTAGCATCTATTACATTACAGAATTATTTTCGGTTATATTCCAAGTTATCAGGTATGACAGGTACTGCCGCAACAGAAGCGTGTGAATTTAATTCAATTTATAGCTTAGACACTGTCGTTATTCCTACTAACAAACCTATGATTCGTAATGATATGTCTGATTTAATATACCTATCTGAATTTGATAAAATTAATGCAATTATATCTGATATACAGGACTGTGTAAAACGTAAACAACCTGTTTTAGTAGGTACTGTCTCCATCGAAAAATCTGAAAAAATTTCTAAAATATTAAAAAAAATTAATATTCAACATAATGTTTTAAATGCTAAAATGCATTCTAAAGAAGCAATAATTATATCTCGCGCTGGAGAACCAAAAGCTGTTACTATTGCAACTAATATGGCTGGTCGAGGTACTGATATTGTTTTAGGAGGAATACAATCTGAGATAAGAAAAAAAAACTTTATTATAAATAAAAATAATGTATTGAAGGAGTCTTGGAAAAAAAAAAATAATCTAGTTCTTAAATCTGGAGGTTTACATATTATTGGTACTGAAAGACATGATTCGAGAAGGATAGATAACCAATTAAGAGGACGATCTGGTAGACAAGGAGATCCAGGTTCATCAAGATTTTATTTATCACTAGATGATAGTTTGATTCGTTTATTCGCTTCTGATAATATTATTAGTTTTATTAAAACTATTGGTATGAAAAAAGGACAATCTATTGAACATCCTTGGTTAAATTCTGCAATTGAAAGAGCTCAGAAAAAAGTAGAAAATCAAAATTTTGATACAAGAAAACAATTATTAGAGTATGACAACGTTATTAATGAACAACGTGAAGTTATATATCAAGAAAGAAATAAATTAATTAATATATCTAATATTCACGATCATATTTTGAATATCTTAAAAGATAGAATTAAATTTTGTATTAAACAATATATTTCTGGAAATACGGTTAATCAAGATAGTTTCATAGCTTTAGAAAAGGAGTTAAAAAATAATTTTTATTTTATTAAATCAATTAATAAATTTTTAGAACATGATACTACATTATATGATAATGTAGATAAATTAATTGATTTAATTGTAACCACAATACAGTTTAGTTATAGTAAAAATACTTCTTTAGTATCTAAAAAATGTTCTAACATGATTGAAAAATCAGTGATGCTACAAATATTAGATATTTTTTGGGTAGAACATTTAAATTCAGTAGATTTTTTAAGACAAAGCATTCATTTACGAGGGTATGCACAACAAGATCCTCAACAAGAATATAAAAGAGAATCATTTTTTATGTTTCAGTCAATGTTAGAATCAATAAAAAATAATGTAATAAAAAGTTTAGTGAATATTTTTTATGTAGATTTTGAACAAAAAAAAAATATATATATGCATGTAATTGATTGTAAAGATTACAATGAATTTCATTTATTAATTATGAAATCTATAAAGATAACCTGATTATAAGGTAATTTATACGTTATAATGATTTTATTTATACTGTATATGTGTACATTTTTTTTTTATATTATTTTTGGTTTCGATAATTATCTTGATAATATATACATAAAAGTATTTAATATATTAAAGTAAACACATAATTTATAGATAAAATGAAAATTTTTATTTTTTAAATTTAAATATTTTTGTTTTTTAAAATATTTTATATTTAATTATTTGTATATTTTATGTTTATGGTTGTATATATTGTGAATATACATATTTATATGAATATATAAACTACAATATAATTGTATATAATAAATATTTTTAATATAGAAATATATTTTTATATAAATAAAATTCTTATTTAAATAAAATACATTGTATGATAAATAAAATTTATATTATTTTAAATATAAATATTATTGAATATATACTATATTATATTTTATATTATAACAAATAAAATAAATAAAAAATTATTAAAATTATCTCAATGATTAAATTATTAATATGTAGTTATTTTAAAGGTTTGTAAAAGTATGTCAAAAAATATTCTTAAAGATATCGATCCTGTTGAAACATCTGAATGGATAGATTCTATTGAATCTGTATGTACAAGATATGGTATAAAGAGAGTTCATTTTTTAGTAAATAAAATTTTGAATTCACGAATGTTACAAAATACTAATATTCATAAAAATATTTTTTCTGATTTCATAAATACTATTGATGTTAATCAAGAACCAAAATATCCTGGAAATATTAAAATAGAAAAAAAAATTTGTTCAGTAGTACGATGGAATGCAATTATGATGGTTTTGCGTGCTTCTAAGAAAAATTTAGATTTAGGAGGACATATTTCTTCTTTTCAATCATCTGCTATGATTTATGAAGTTTGTTTTAATCATTTTTTTCGTGCTTATAATGATTATGATAGTGGTGATTTAATTTATTTTCAAGGACATATATCTCCAGGTATTTATTCGCGGGCATTTTTGGAAAACCGAATAACAGAAGAACAATTAGATAATTTCAGACAAGAAACGGATGGAAAGGGATTGTCTTCGTATCCACATCCTAAATTAATGCCTGATTTTTGGCAATTTCCGACAGTTTCAATGGGTTTAAGTGCTGTTTCGTCTATTTATCAAGCAAAATTTTTAAAATATTTATATAACAGAAATTTAAAAGATACTTCAAAACAAACTGTGTATGTTTTTTTAGGAGATGGTGAAATGGATGAGCCTGAATCTAAAGGAGCTATTACAATTGCTGCTCGAGAAAAATTAGATAATTTAATATTTATTATTAATTGCAATTTACAACGATTAGACGGACCTGTTTACGGTAATGGAAAAATTATTAATGAACTAAGTAATTTTTTTGTAGGTGCTGGTTGGCATGTTATTAAAGTACTTTGGGGAAGTGGATGGGATAATTTATTAAAACAAGATGTATCAGGATGTTTAAAACAATTAATGAATGAAACGATAGATGGTGATTATCAAACTTTTAGATCTAAAGATGGTGCTTATATTCGAAAATATTTTTTTGGTAAATACGCAGAAACAAAAAAACTAGTTGATAATATGACTGATGATGATATTTGGAAATTAACGCTAGGCGGTCATGATTTTAAAAAATTATATTCTGCTTTTCATGAGGCTAAATTAATAAAAGACAAACCGATAGTTATATTAATTCATACAATTAAAGGTTATAGTTTAGGAAATATTGCTGAAGGAAAAAATATTGCTCATCAAGTTAAAAGTTTAAATATTCAAGATATTCAATATCTAAAAAAACAATTAAAAATAAAAATAAATTCACAAGATCTGCAAAAATTACCATATGTAAAATTTTCTTCAGATTCTTTAGAATATCGATATTTGCATGATCAAAGGAAAAAATTACACGGCTATGTTCCTTTTCGGTTAAATAATTTTTCTAGAGATTTAATAATACCTTCATTAGAAGATTTTCGTTGTTTGTTAAATGAACAAGTCAGACCTATATCTACCACTGTTGCTTTTGTACGAATTTTAAATATACTTTTAAAAAATGTTCATGTAAAAAATAGAATTGTACCTATTATAGCTGATGAAGCGCGTACTTTTGGTATGGAAGGTTTATTTCGTCAGATTGGTATTTATAATTGTCAAGGACAAAAATATACACCTGCAGATAAAGATCAAATTTTTTATTATAGAGAAGACACTAAGGGTCAAATTTTACAAGAAGGTATTAATGAATTAGGAGCAGGTTCCTCATGGCTAGCTGCAGCAACTTCATACAGTACTAATAATTTTCCTATGATACCATTTTATATTTATTACTCTATGTTTGGTTTTCAAAGAATTGGAGACTTTTTGTGGTCATGCGGAGATCAACAGGCAAGAGGTTTTTTGATTGGTGCAACATCTGGAAAAAGTACATTAAATGGAGAAGGTTTACAACATGCAGATGGACATAGTCATGTTTTATCTTCAACTATACCTAATTGTATTTCTTATGATCCTACTTATAGTTATGAATTAGCCGTTATTATACAATCTGGTTTAGAACGAATGTATGGACAAAAACAAGAGAATATTTTTTATTATATTACTACTATAAATGAAAATTATGCTATGCCTAACATGTCCTATGATATGATAGAAGGGATTTGTAAAGGTATTTATAAGCTGAAAACGTATTCTGGAAATGCGGGTCATATACAATTATTAGGTTCTGGAGCTATTTTACGATGCATTGAAAAAGCTGCTAAATTTTTATTATCTGAATATCAAATTGGTTCTGATATTTACAGTGTAACATCTTTTACAGAATTAGCGCGTGACGGTCAAGATTGTGTAAGATGGAATATGTTAAATCCTTTAAAGAAAAAAAAAATACCATATATTACTTCAATAATGAATCAAGAACCTGTTGTCGCAGCTACTGATTATATGAAAATTTTTGCAGAACAAGTTCGAGCATATGTACCGTCAAATATCTTTCACGTATTAGGATCAGATGGATATGGTAGATCTGATAGTCGAAAAAAATTACGTGATTTTTTTGAAATTAGTACATCTTATATTATAAGTGCAGCTTTAGATGCATTAATTCAACAAGGAAAAATGGATACAGTAATATTAGTTGATGCTTTAAAGAAATTAAATATTGTTTCCGATAAACCAAATCCTAGGCTCACATAAGAGGTGATATAGTGGACATAGAAGTATGTATGCCAGATATTGGAATGAAGTGTGCAGAAGTAATTGAAGTTTTAGTACAAGTGGGGGATAAAGTTATTAAAGAAGATGGGCTAGTTTCTATTGAAAGTCATAAATCTGTTTTAGAAATACCTTCCCCTGTTTCAGGAATTATCAAAAATATCTATGTTAAAATAGGAGATACGATATCTGTAAATAAATTAATGATGATTATTGCAGAAAGTTGTGATAAAAATAATTTAATTAAAACAAATAAAATCAATAATAATTGTATTGTTAATTCTGCTGATCAATTAAATATTAATAATAGTATTAATTCTGATAATAATTATCAGGATAAGGAAATTTATGCATCTCCTATAGTTCGTCGTATGGCTAGGAAATTAAATATTAACTTGTTAGATATTGCAGGAAGTGGAAGAAAAGGATGTGTAACTAAAGAAGATATAACGAAATACAATACTATTCATAATGATATCAATATATATAATACTAAAGATATTTTAGTAAAACAAGATAACTTAAAGAATAAAAATGATGATCCAGAATATCAATTATTAACTGGAATTCAGAAAATTTCTGGAAGTAGGTTGTTAAATAATTGGAAAAATATTCCGCATGTTACTCAATTTGATGAAACAGACATCACTGAGTTAGAAGATTTTAGGAAATTATATAACTCTCGTAATTTAGCAAATAAAAATTTTCAAAAAATTTCACTGTTATCGTTTATAGTAAAATCTGTTGTGCATGTTTTATTAAAATATCCTAGATTTAATAGTGTCTTAGATGTTAATAAAAATAGTATTATTTTAAATAAAAATATTAATATTGGTATAGCTGTAGATACACAAGACGGTTTATTAGTCCCTGTTTTAAAAAATTTAAAATATAAAAATGTTAGTGAAATATCATATGAAATATTTGATTTAGCTAACAAAGCAAAAAATAATCAGTTAAGCGTTTTGGAAATGCAAGGTGGTAGTTTTACTATTTCTAGTTTGGGAGGAATTGGTGGAACTGGTTTTACTCCTATTATTAATGCACCTGAATCTTGCATTCTCGGTATATCAAAAGCAACAATAAAACCTATTTGGATTAATAACAAATTTCGTCCTCGTTTGATGCTTCCTTTTTCTTTATCATATGATCATCGCGTAATTGATGGGGCTGATGGAGCACGTTTTACAAATTTTTTAGGTCTTTTATTATCTGATATTAGAACTTTATTGGTATAGTTATCAATAAATATGTAATAAATTTTTAGTTATTAATTGTATTAATTTGAATTAATCTAAAATAATATTTATCAGTATTAACAAGAAGAGTATTTTATGAAAAATCATATTAATGTTAATGTAGCAGTCATTGGTGGTGGACCAGCAGGATATTCTGCTGCTTTTAGATGTTCTGATTTAGGTTTATCTACTATAATTATAGAAAAATATGGAGTTTTAGGCGGAACATGTTTAAATGTTGGTTGTATACCATCTAAATCATTGCTATATCTAGCTAATTTAATAAGAGAAATTCAAGAATTTTCTAAATATAATATAAATATTGGTAATTGTGATAACTTAAATATTTCTCAGATTATGGATTGGAAAAATAATATTATAACTAAGTTAAATAATGGTTTATATAATTTAGCTAAATATAGAAAAGTTAAGATATTAAAAGGATTAGCTACTTTTTCAAATAAAAATACATTACAGGTAGTAAATAATGATATTGTGTATGATGTTCATTTTGAACATGCTATTATTGCTTCTGGATCTACTCCAAAAAAATTATCTAATATATCTAGTATAGATAGTCGTATTTGGTATTCTACTCAAGCATTAAGTTGTGTGTCTATTCCTAAAAAATTACTAATTGTTGGAGCTGGCATTATTGGCCTGGAAATGGCGACTATATATAGTGCTTTAGGATCGCACGTAGATATTATGGATAGCTCTGAAAAATTTTTTCCATCTATTGATAAAGATATGAGTGATTTTTTTATTCAAAATACTAAAAAATATTTTAGTATATATTTAAATACTTCAATTGATAATTTAGTATATACTCCTCAAGGAGTTACAATAAAAACTAAATCATCTAGTGATGTTTTATATAATAGTTTGTACGATAATATATTAATCTCTGTTGGTAGAGTTGCTAATATTCATGATTTAAATGTGTCTTCTGTAGATATTCAGTTAAATTCTTCAGGCTTTATTCAAGTAGATAATCAAATGAGAACTAATGTATCAAATATTTTTGCTATCGGTGATGTAATTGGTATACCGATGTTAGCGCATAAAGGAATACATGAAGCACATATAGCTGCAGAAGTAATTTATGGAAAAAAACATTTTTTTGAACCTAGAACTATCCCTTGTGTTGCATACTGTAATCCGGAAATTGCATGGACAGGTATTATGGAAGAACAAGCAAAATTAAAAGGTATTAAATGTCGAGCAGTTACTGTTCCTTGGAAATTTTCTGGAAAAGCAATCAGTTCTAATTGTGCAGATAGTGGTATTACAAGATTAATTGTTGATACAGATAATAATAGAGTTATTGGAGGTATAATTATTGGTAAAAATGCTGGAGAATTATTATCAGAAATTAATTTATCTATTGAAATGGGATGTGATATAGAAGATTTATCTCTTACAATTCACTCCCACCCCACTTTATCAGAATCAATAAATATATCAGCACAACTATTTCTTGGTACAGCTACAGATATGATTAATAAAATATAAGTATTTGTATACTATTACATTAGAAAATTTATATATAATTATATATATTGATGGTTAAAAAATTTATACCTGTAAAATGAATGAAATGTTAATTTATTTCAACAAAAACGTATTAATATTTTATATAAATATTTTTTGTAAAGATGCTGTATTAGTTGCTTTTTGTATTATCATTAACTCAATATTTAGATTAATACAAAATATTATAATTATTATATATAAAATATATTTTATGTTAATTGAAGATTTTTTATATATTTTGAATATAATTAATGAATATTTATATATAATTAAAATATTATACAGAGCAGGTTACTCCCTGCTCTAAATAACTATATAGTTTATATATAACAAAAATGATAGAATTATTAAATATACAAACTATATGTTTTTTGTATTATTTATATTGCAGTATATTTTTTGTATACAGTATTATTTTATATATGATTATTTATATACTAAATGATAATCCACATCCACATGTTGTTTGAGCGTTAGGATTACTAATGATAAATTTTGATCCTTCTAAATTTTCTATATAATCTATTTTTCCTCCGATTAAGTATTGAAAACTAATAGGGTCAATAATAATTGTTATACCGGATTTTTTTATATGAATATCATCTTTATTCATGATATTATCTAATTTAAATCCATACTGAAAGCCACCACAACCACCTCCTGTTATATATACACGTAATTTTAATTGTAAATTTTTTTTTATAAGTAAAAGTTTTTTTATCCTATTAACTGCTGTTATTGTAATTTTAAATGAATATATTGATGATGTCATATAAACTCTATCTTTTAACAGTGTGATTATTTGTATTAGTTTAAAGAAAAATTTGATTTATATTAAAATTAACAATATAGATATATAAAAATATTTTTATAAATTATTTTTGTGTATGGTATTTTAATGGAGTTTTTACATGTAAATTATTAAATTAGTATAAAATAATTAATATATATATTGTGTATCTAATAAAGTAATAATTGTTAATTACTATTTTTTCTTAAAAAAGCTGGAATATCTAAAAAATTTTTTTCATATTTTTGCGTGTTTTTAAAATTGTTATTAGTAGTTTTTTTAACGTTATTTAAATTATTTACTACTCTATGTCTTCTTAATGATTGGTTTCTATAATCCACTAATAATTCTTTAGACGATTGATTTCTCATAAAAGAAATCTCAGATCTTTTTTCCATACCAATTCCTGTTGCTACTACTGTTACTCTTAAAGAATGATCCATTTGTGGATCTAGTGAAGTACCAATTACTACGGTTGCATTATCAGATGAAAATGCCCGGATAGTGTTTCCTACAGTTTCAAATTCATCTAGTCTTAAATCAAAACCAGCAGTTATATTTACTAACACTCCTCTAGCTCCTGAAAGATCAATATCTTCTAATAAAGGGCTAGAGATAGCAATTTCAGAGGCTTCTTCTGCTCTATTTTCTCCTGAAGCTGATCCTGTACCCATCATAGCATAACCCATTTCTGACATTACAGTTCTTACATCTGCAAAATCAACGTTCATTAGCCCTGGTCGAGTAATTAGTTCCGCAATTCCTTGCACAGCTCCCTTAAGCACATCATTTGCAGCTCCAAATGCATCAAGTAATGATATTCCACGTGTTAAAACTTTTAATAACTTATCATTAGGTATTGTTATGAGAGAATCAACATATTTAGATAATTCATTTAATCCTTGTTCAGCAAAATTCATTCTTTTTTTTCCCTCAAAACTAAAGGGTTTAGTTACTACAGCTACTGTTAGTATTCCAAGTTCTTTTGCAACTTCTGCTACTACAGGAGCGGCTCCCGTACCAGTTCCTCCCCCCATTCCTGCCGCTATAAAAACCATATCTGCACCATCCAATGCTGATTTTAATGTTTCTTTATCTTCTTCGGCAGAATTTTTTCCTACATCAGGATTTGCTCCAGCTCCTAGACCTTTTGTAATGTTATTTCCTATCTGTATAGTTTGTCCTACAGCTATTTTCCTCAATGCTTGAGCATCTGTATTTATAGCAAAAAATTCCACACCTTCTATTTTTTCACGAACCATATGTTCAACAGCATTACTTCCACCTCCACCAACACCAATAACTTTAATGACTGCATCATTACTTAATTCAGAAGGTTCAAACATAAAATATACTCCATAACATTAGAATAATTAAAATTATTATACTTTTGGACTTTAATTAATGTATTAACAAGTATTTTATTTGAGTAAATAAATATTTAAAAAATCCACTATTTTTTTTTTTTATTAAAATTGATTGTTTATAATTTTTTCCATATTGCAATAATCCAATAATGGTAGCATACTTAGGATGTGCAAGATATTCAGGTATGTCTGGAATATTGCAAGGTTTTTTTATGATAATATTAGTTTGAAACACTTTATTTGCACATTTTAATAAATTTTTTATTTTAGAGGATCCTCCTGTCAATACTATATTAGAAATTTTAGGATATTTATTAGGATTAATATTACGACAATGGGTATATGAGTATAAAATTTCTTTATTTACTAATTGTAATAATTCTGTATATCTTGGCTCAATAACTTCTACCAAAGATTGATAATGACAATTAACTATTTTTTCCCCTTTTTTGGTCATAATTTCTAAATTTTTACATGTAACTGAGATATCTTCTATAGCATATCCGTATTTTTTTTTTATGAATTCTGCATCGGAATAAGATAAAGAAAAAGCATATGCAATATCGCGTGTTACAGTATTTCCTGCATACGGTATAACTGCATTATGGTATAATGATCCATTTATATAAATACTAATATTCATTGTTTCTCCTCCCATATCTACTAAACATGCTCCTAAATCTTTTTCTTCTTCTGTTAATACAGAAAGGCTAGATGCTAACCCAATAAATATGTTTTTTTTTACATGTACTCCACATTTTTGAATAGCTTTTATGATATTTTTATGAATATTTATATTTCCGGTAATTAAGTGTACATTAGCTTGTACCCGCATACCTGAAAGTCCTATAGGATTTTTTATGCCAGATTGATTATCAACTAAAAATTCTTGAGGGATGATATGTAAGATTTTATGATTATATTTTATTTTAACAGACGTAGCTGTTTTAATAACCGTGTCTATTTCTTTTTGAGTTACTTCTTTGTTCTTAATAGGAGTAATTCCAATTTCATTTTGGCAGCTAATTTCATTATGCGATATTGAGAGATATACAGAATAGATTTTACACTGAGCCATTTTTTCTGCTTTTTGAATAGACGTATTTATACAATGTATTAATAGTTCTAAATTATTGATTTTGCCTTTTTCTATCCCTTGAACTTTCTGTTTACTAAAACCTATTATATTAATCATCCCGCATTGAAGAATTTCTCCTATTAACACAGTGATTTTTGTTGCTCCTATCTCTAGACCGGTAATAATATTTTTTTTTATTAAATAGTTCATATTTTTAATTAAATTAGATGATTGGTTTAATTTTTTATAAATTTAGTACATGATGTATATTTCATGTAAATATATAATAATAAATATTATATAAATATTTACACGTAAAATGCATTTTATAATTATTTTTAATAATAGTATTTATAATAATATTTTAATATTATATTTTTTTTATTACATATTTATAAAAATCAAATATATAAGTTTTTAGTAATAATATGTATTGTAGTATAAATACCATAACAATGGTATTGTTATACTTTTATTGAATTTCAATAAATCATATATTTTATGAATATTAAATAATTTTTATGAATTTTAAAGATGATAATATTATTGCTGATATATAAATTTTAAATTTTTTAATAAATCATAATGTTGTTAATTTTATTTTTTGTTAAAATATACAATATATTTTTTTTTGAAATAAAATTTATATACATTTAATTTTTGTAATTAAATAATAATGTTTTATGCTTATTTTAAATAACACTATATGTCAATATTTTTAGTATAGAAGGAGTAATAATCTCATTTTTTAGAAATAGTGAATAATGCGGTTTATTTTGATATGTAAATAAATATTTTATATTGTATTTTTACAATCTAGAATATAATCTAAAATAATTTTATTATATTAATAATTAATTTTATTTTTTTACAAATTTTCCTATACTTTATTATTTATATATTTATGCTACTATTTTTTGATATAATATTTATATATTTAATGATTTTTTTTACCTTTTTTTCTTTTTCTGACACTAATATTATATCATATTTATTAGTTTGAGAAAAAACAAATTGTATAGCCTGCTTTATATTATAAAATATAAAAAATTTGTTTTTTTTATTACATTCATTTAATATATCGTGTAGAATTAATTTTTCTTGCTTATTGTGAGGATGAGTATTTATAAAAACAATAAAATCAGAAAATTTTTCTATAATATTTCCTATAATTTTTCTAGTACTAATGTTTGTTATTTCCTCATACCCTAAAATACACCAAATTTTTTTACAGTTATAATACTTCAAAGAATACAGTGCACGATATAATATTTGTGGTAAATGAACGTTATTTATTACAAATAAAGGACTTTGATTAATTTGAATTTTTTCCATTTTTCTTCGTATAGGTTGTAAAAATCTACTACTTTGAATAAGTATATTTATTGAATATTTCAATAATAACATAGATGTCATAGCTAATAAAATATTGGTAATATTAAAATTGCCTAATAATAGGCTATATAATTTTCCTGAACCCCACGATGAGTTAAAGAAAATTTTTGTGCGTGAAGTACTATAAATGATATTTATTACATTGATCCAAAATTTTGTATGAAAAACATTATTTTTTTTAAATATAGTAACAGAAATAACGTTTTTATTTTTAAATTTGTGTATCCAATTACTTGCAATATTTTCATCTCCATTTAAGATAATATTTTTAATTGCATTATTTTTTAAAAAAGAAAATTTTATTTTTTCTTGTTGAAACATGTTTTTTTGGCCATCTATTAGATTATTAGTTAGATTTGTACATATTATTGATTCAAATCTTAAATTAGACATTTGTTTTTGCATTAAAACATGATAAGACATTTCTATTATTGTAATATCTATTTTTTTTTTTACTAAATTGTATAATTTTTTTTGAATGGAGTTTTTGTAATTAATATTGTCATAATTAGATTGTGTATATGTATCAATAGTATTTTCTAAATTTTTTATTATACTAATTTTTTTGTTAATAAGTTTTTCCCATTGTGCAATTAAATTAGCTACAGTAGTTTTTCCGTATGTTCCTATTACTCCGATTAATTTTATTTTTTTTTGTGGTTTATTAAAAAATCTTTCATATATTTGATGAATATAGTAACTTAATTTTTTAAAATAAATAATTAATGTATTAAATTGTGTAGATATACATAATCCGTGTTTTTTTTTTTTTGTTTCATATAAAACAACGTTAGCTTTATTTTTTAAAGCTTTTAAAATGTGATTTTTTTTTGTATTTTTTTTTTTATGTAATAAAATAAATAAATCACCACTTTTAATTTTGGCGCTGTATTGAGTAATATTACAAATTTTTTTTTGAGGAATATTATTAATCCATGGATTTAGTAATATTTGAATATTATTTATTTTTTTTATCATAATTTAAATATTATTTAATCATTGTGAATAGAATTTATATATATTTCTATTTTAACATATGTATTTACATGTTATTTAACATAATGTGTAATGTATGTATGTTGTTATGTATTTTTTTTTTTATGTATAAAAAATATAATTATATATTTGTATAGACGTATTAATAACAAAATATTTTTTGTTTTTATAGTGATACATCATTTTTTTAAATTATTAAATTTTATATAAACATATAAAAAAAGTGATACAGTGATTTTCCTTGAAATAAAAAAATATAGATTTTTTTAAAATATACTTATTTTTTGTATATCTAATTTTTATATATAGATACTATATATGTTTTTTTTAATGTTATTAAATTTATAGTATTTCTGCAATTCTTAATAGTGCGCTGCGTGCGCGTGGGTTTTTTTTGATTTCATCAATATTAGGTTTTATTTTCTTGATAATTTTCATTTTTTTAAATGTACGTTGTTTAATTTGCTTCTCAGTTATAGGTAAACCTTTAGGAATTGTTTGACATTGACTGTATTTTTTAAAAAATTTTTTTACAATTCTACTTTCAATAGAATGGAAGCTAATAATTGCTATTCTTGCTCGAGTTTTTAGAATTTTTATTAAAATGTTTAATGTTTTTTTTAATGATTCTATTTCTTGATTAATATAAATACGTATAGCTTGAAAAGTTCGAGTAGCAGGATGTTTAAATGTATTTTTTTTAGGAATAACTTTTTTAATAATTTCTACTAAATCTAGTGTTTGTAATATAGGTTTTTTTTTATTTCTTTCGATAATACAATGAGAAATTTTTTTTGCATATCGTTCTTCTCCTAAATTTTTTAAAACATTTTCTATTTTTTTTTGGTTGGTTTTTTGTAACCATTGCCATGCAGGTATTCCGGTTGTATTATTCATACGCATATCTAAAGGTCCATTTTTCATAAATGAAAAACCTCTATTTGCTGTATCTATTTGTGTTGATGAAACACCTAAATCTAATAAGATTCCATCAATTTGTACATTATCAAGATAATGTAAATCTTTTATTACTTTAGAAAAATTTCCTTGTTTGATATAAAATCTATTATCTTTTATTTTCTTTCCAAGAAGTACAGATTGTGGATCTTGATCTATTGCATATAATTTTCCTGATTTTCCTATTTTTTTTAATATTTCTAACGAATGTCCGCCTGAACCGAATGTTCCGTCAACGTATACTCCATCAGGTTTAATATTTAAAGCATTGATTGATTCTTTTAGTAATACTGATACATGTGACATAATTTTTATTATTAATAATAAATTTATACATTCTCTAAGCATTATGTTTTAAAAATAAAAATTTTTAAAATATTTAATAGAAAATGTATAAATGGTTAAAATGAATGATTGTAATCAAATAATATAATTTATTTAGTATTTTTTTATTAAATATAGTTAATGACAATTAATACTGATTACTCCGGATCTAGATAATTCAATAATTTTAAAAGATTTTTTTATGATTTTTAAAAATGAATCAACAATATGGTTAGTACCTGATATTTGAATAATATATTTTTTTGAGGAACAATCAATTATAATTCCTTGATAAATATCAAGTAATTGATTAATTTCATGGAGTTTTTTAAATTCATGTATTTTGATTCTTATCAATAGAATTTCTCTTTCTATATAACTTTTATTAGTAATTTCGATAACTTGATGTACATCAATTAATTTTTGTAGTTGTTTTTCAATTTGCTCGATTGTTTTTTTATTTCCAAAGGTTTGAATAGTTAATCGAGAAATCTTATTGTTCTCTGTTGGAGCTACTGTAAGGCTATCTATATTATATCCGCGTTGTGAAAATAGACCAATTACTCGAGATAGTGCTCCTGATTCATTTTCTAGTAAAATTGATAAAATACGACGCATAATTTAAAATTATCCTATTTTTGTAATAACATATCATTCATCCCACCATTTTTAATTTGCATAGGGTAAATATGTTCATTCGGTTCTATGTAGACATCTACAAATACCAATGATCCTAATTGAACTTTTTGTATGGCTATTTTCAATTTTTCAATGATTTCTTTAGGTCTTTTGATTTTTAATCCTACATGTCCAAATGACTTAGCTAGTTTTGTAAAATTTGGTAAAGATTTCATATATGAGTGAGAATGTCTTCCTTCGTATATTATATCTTGCCACTGCTTTACCATTCCTAATGATTGATTATTTAAATTAATTACTAGTATAGCAAGGTCATATTGCTTTGCGGTAGATAATTCTTGTATATTCATTTGAATACTACCATCTCCAGTAATACAAATTACAAGTTTGTTAGGAAATGCTATTTTTACTCCTAAAGCTGCTGGCAAACCAAATCCCATTGTTCCTAATCCTCCAGAATTAATCCAACGGCGGGGTTTATCAAATGTATAATTTAATGCAGTAAACATTTGATGTTGCCCAACATCAGATGTTATATACGCATCTCCTTTTGTTAATTTATATAAAATTTTTATAAAATTTTGTGATTTAATAGTAGTATTTAATTTGTTGTGATTTTTGAGTTTTAGTTGTTTCCATGAGTTAATTTTTTTCCACCATGTATGCAGGTAGTTTGTAGGTCTATTAAATGGATTTTTTTTAATAATATTTAACATAGTTATTAATATTTTTTTTGCATCTCCAATGATAGGAATATTTGCAGTAATAGTTTTTGAAATAGAAGTTGGATCAATATCAATGTGTATTATTTTTGCATTAGGACAATATTTTTCTATATTGTTAGTTGTTCTATCATCGAATCTAACTCCTATAGCTAATATTGTATCGGAATGATGCATTGCCATGTTAGCTTGATAAGTTCCATGCATACCTAACATAGATAAACATTGAGGATTATTTCCAGGAAAAGCTCCTAAAGCCATAAGAGATAGTGTAACTGGAATATTTAAAAGAGTAGCTAGTGAATATAATTCAGAGTGACTATTAGAACTAATTATACCTCCTCCAGCATAAATAATAGGTTTTTTAGATATTAAAATCTCATTTAATGCTTTTTGTATGCTTTTTTTGTTGTTTTTTTTTTTAAAGTGATAAGATTTAATTTTAATAGTTTTGGGCCAAATATATTTTTTTTTTGTTTTTTGATCTAAAATATTTTTCGGTAAATCAATCACAATAGGGCCAGGTCTCCCTTTAGATGCTAGTAAATATGATCTTTTAAAAATTAATGGAATATCTTCAGATTTTTTTACTAAAAAACTATGTTTAACAATAGGTCTAGAAATGCCAATCATATCACATTCTTGGAATGCATCAAATCCAATTAAATCAGAAGATACCTGTCCTGAAATAATGATTAATGGGATAGAATCCATATATGCTGTTGCAATTCCGGTAATTGCATTAGTTGCTCCAGGTCCAGATGTTACTAAAACTACTCCAATCCTCCCTGTACATCTAGCATAGCCATCAGCCATGTGTACAGCTCCTTGTTCATGTCGTACTAGTATATGTTGTATTTTTTTTTGACCTAAAGTATATAATGCATCATATATATCTAATACTGCTCCTCCAGGATATCCAAATATTGTGTCTATTTTTAAATCTATTAATGATTTTACAACCATTTCAGCGCCTGATAACAATATCATTGATTACAAGTCCTTTTTAAAACTATTTTGATCATAAAAAATATACAGTTATATGTATGATTATTGTTGTATAGTACATTTTATGTTTAGTAATTATAGTGTATAACGAAACATACAATGATATCCGCCTTTTTAGGCGGATATTTATTAACAATAAAAGATTATTATTTAATAATATTCAATTAATTTTTAGTGTTACGTAACAAGGTATTTAATTCTGTTTTTTTCAAGGTATTTTTATCAACTTTTTTAACGATTACCGCACAGTATAAATTTACATTATAGTGATTTTTAGAAGGTAAAGTACCTGATACTACTACTGATCCTGATGGAACTCTTCCGTAGAATATTTTTCCTGTTTCTCGTTCGTATATTTTTGTACTTTGACTAATATATACGCCCATAGAAATTACTGAATTTTTTTCTATAATAACTCCCTCAACAATTTCAGATCGTGCTCCAATAAAACAATTATCTTCTATAATAGTAGGATTGTTTTGTAAGGGCTCTAATACACCACCGATACCTACTCCTCCAGATATATGTACATTATTACCAATTTGTGCACATGAACCTATAGTAGACCAAGTGTCAATCATAGTATTTTTACCAATGTAAGCTCCAATATTGATAAAGCTAGGCATAAGTACTACATTTTTATCAATAAAAGCACCGAATCTTACTATTGCATTCGGAATTATTCGTATAGAATCTTGAATAAATTGTGATTCATTATAATTTCTATATTTTAATGGTATTTTATCATAAAAAACATTGTTTGATGTTTTTATAATTTTGTTACTTTTAGAATAAAGGTACAATAATACACATTTTTTTATCCATTGATGTGTAATCCATTTTCCATGAATTTTTTCTGCTATTCTAATTATTCCAGAGTTTAACTGTGATATAGTTTGACGGATATACTTTTTTTCATTAGTGGTGATTTTGTAGTCATGTTCTTTTTTTTTTTTTTGAAAGATTTCTTCAATATAATGCTGTATTTTTGTCATCTGAATTATTGACCTGTTAGATTCATACAATTATTTTGTACTATTTTTGTATATTAAATTTTAATATTATTTAAAATAATTGGGTAATTTAATTTATTTAAAGATACAAATATTATTTTTTTTAAGTGTTAAGTATATATATTATGTATTTATAAAAATTTTGGGAATTTTTTCATTTTTTTGGTGTGTGATTACCTCACATCCAGTTTTAGTTACTAAAATTGTGTGTTCATATTGTGCAGATAAACCACCATCATTAGTTTTTATGGTCCAACCATCTTCCATGCATTTTACATATGGTAATTTTTCATTTACCATAGGTTCTATAGTAAATATCATTCCGGTTTGCATAATTATATAATCGTTATGATTGTAAAAATGTAAAATATGTGGAAATTCATGAAAATTTTTTCCTATTCCATGTCCACAATATTCTCTAACTACTGAAAAATTTTTTTTTTCTACATATTTTTGGATAATTTTTCCGATAGTATTTATTCTTACTCCATTTTTTATGCATTTTAAAGATAAATAAAGACTTTTTTTAGTAATTTGACATAAATATTTATTTTTTTTTCTAACAGATCCTACGAAAAACATTTTTGATGCATCAGTGTAGTAATCATTTTTAATGACTGATACGTCTATATTAACAATATCACCATTTTTTAATAATAATTTTTTATCTGAAATTCCATGACAAACAACATCGTTAATAGATATGCATATAGATTTAGGAAAATTTTTGTATCCTAAACAAGCAGGTATAGCATGTTTAACTTTTGTTATATAATAATGACAAATTTTATTAATATCTTCTGTAGAAGCATCTGGTACTATATACGGCTTAATTATTTCTAGTACATTCGCTGTAATTTTTCCAGATATTCGCATTTGTTGAATATCGTATTTGTTTTTTAAAGTATTTTTCATTTTTACGGGTTTGTTTTTTGGTTTATTTTATAAATCTTTATATAAACAATAATAATTTATTTATATAAAAATATTATTTTAAATAAATATTATGTATTTTATTGGAAACACAAAAACGATATCAATAATTTTATTATAATATGATATAATATACATATTACATACATCTTTATGTATTAGAGATTTTCAAGATATGATTCTAAATTTAGTTTTAAATTTATTAAATGTATAATGATTTTTTTTAAAGTAAATATGAAATATTTTGATAAAGATTACTTTATTTTGATATTAACTTATATATTATTATATTAGCATATTTTTTTTTATTTTAAAAATTACAGGAGAATTGTTATGGATGTTCCTTTAATGAAGAATATGATTAAAGCCGGAGTTCATTTTGGACATCAAACACGATATTGGAATCCAAAAATGAAACCTTTTATTTTTGGTACTAAAAATAAAGTACATATCATTAACTTAGAGAAAACATTACCGTTATTGCAATCAGCTACCGCAGCTCTTCAAAAAATTATTCAACGTAATGGTAAAATATTATTTGTAGGAACAAAAAAAGCAGCCAGTGTAGCAATTAAATTAATTGCATTATCATGTCATCAATTTTATGTAAATCATCGTTGGTTAGGAGGCATGCTAACAAATTGGAAAACAGTTAGACAATCTATAAATAAGTTAAAAGATTTAGAAAAGCAATCAATTGATGGTACATTTGACAAATTAACAAAAAAAGAAGTTTTATTAAGAAAACGTTCTTTAGAAAAGTTAGAAAAAAGTTTAGGTGGTATTAAAAATATGGGAGGTTTACCAGATGCAATTTTTGTTATTGATACTATGCATGAACATATAGCTATTCAGGAAGCTAATAATCTAGGAATATTAGTATTTGCTGTAGTAGATACTAATTCTAGTCCGGAGGGTATTAATTATATTATACCAGGTAATGATGATGCAATTAGAGCTATTAATTTATATTTAAGTATATTGTCTAAAGCATTGTCGAAATGTTATAAAACAAAACAAGAATCTTTTCTTTTAAAAAAAAGATTAAAAGAATTATAATTTTAAAAAAGAATATAAATGATATTAATATCAGGTAATTAATATAATGGATATTTCAATACTACAAATAAAACAGTTGCGAGCACAAACCGGTTCTGGATTTATGGAATGTAAAAAAGCTTTACAAAAAGCTAATGGAAATATTGAGAATGCTGTTGACTATTTAAGAACACTAGGAATATGTATTGCGGATAGAAATATTTCACATCATGCTAATTGTGGTCGTATATTTTTATATCAAGATAAAAATTTAGGAGTATTATTAGAATTAAATTCAGAAACTGATTTTGTAGCTAATAATGATGAATTTAAAATTTTTGGGCAAAAAATAGTAGATTATATTGGTACAAAAAAATTATTTAATTTACAGGATATACGTGATTTTTTTAATTCACAAAATATTGCTTTAATTGCTAAAGTACGAGAAAATATTATTATTCGTAGAATCAAATATTTAATAGGTAGTGTTACAAACTCTTATCTTCATTTAGGAAAAATTGGAGTAGTAGTAACAGGAAAAATTTTATCGGATATGAATGATTATAAATATCAATGTTTTAAACATGTCGCTATGCATATTGCTTCTTCTCGTCCATTGTTTTTATTTGAAAAAGATATTCCTCAAGATATTTTGGATCGAGAAACTCAAGTTCAACAAAGCATTGCTAATAAAACTGGTAAAAATTCTTATGTGCTAAAATCTATTGTGAATGGACGTTTAAAGAAGTTTATTAATAATATTACATTAGTGCATCAAAAATTTATCATGGATCCTAAAATAACAGTTGGTGATTTTTTAAATAAAAATTCTATTTCTATACAAGACTTTATATATTTTAAAGTAGGAGAATCCTTATAATTTTATCATATATATTAATATGATTTTATTAAATATATTTTAGTGTAACAAAAGAATTGTATTCATTAATTTTTATTAATAAATATATTAAATGGGTTTTAATCTAAAATTATGAAAAAAAAAAACAAGTATAGTCGAATTTTATTAAAAATTAGTGGAGAATTTTTAAAAAGTGATTCTACATATAACATAAATATTAATTTTATTCATTGTTTAACACAACAAATACAGTTATTAGTACAATCTGATGTTCAAGTTGCTTTGGTAGTAGGTGGAGGAAATTTATTCAGGGGATCTGAATTAACAAAAATAGGTATACGACGAACTATATCAGATCAAATTGGTATGTTATCTACAGTCATGAATAGTTTATTAATTTACGAATTTTTTAAAAAAAGTAATATTAAAGTAAGACTTTTTTCACCTACATCTCTAGAAGGTTTGTGTGAGCGGTATAGATTAGATAAGGTGAATAATGCTCTTGAAAACGGGTATGTTGCTATATTTTGTTTTGGACTTGGTATACCCTTTTTTACTACTGATTCAGCAGCATGTGTTTATGGGATTGATATAAAAGCAGATATTTTTCTAAAAGGAACAAAAGTTAATGGAATTTATTCATCTGATCCATTAATACACCCAAAGGCAAAGTTATATAAAAAATTAAAATATAAAGAAGTATTAAAAAAACAATTAAAAGTTATGGATCATGCATCATTAGTTTTAGCTTATGAACATAAATTACCTATTTTAGTTTTCAATATGTATAATCCAAAAATTTTACATGATATTTTTATGAGTACGAATCATATTGGAACTTTAATTTCTGAATAAATTATATTTTTGAGTTATATAATTATCAAGAGAACAATTAATTATGTTAACTACATTAAAAGAACGTGTTTATATACAAATGGACAAATGCTTTTTATTACTAAAAAAAGATTTAAGCAAAGTTCGTACAAATCGTATTTCTAGCACAATACTAGATGATATCTATATAGAATATTATGGTACTTCTACAGCTTTATCTAAATTATCTCATATAATTATAGAAAATAATAATACATTAAAAATAACTTTATTTGATGTTTCAATAAAGAATACTGTAGAAAAAGCTATTCTTAATTCTAATTTAGGATTGAATCCTGTTTCTACTACTTCTTGCATACGTGTGCCAATGCCAAATTTAACAGAATCTAGAAGAAAAAATCTAATTAAAGTTATCAAACACGATGCAGAAAATGCGCGAATATCTATCCGAAACATTAGACGAGAAGCTAATAGTCGAATAAAAATTTTATTAAAAAACAAAGAAATTAATAAAGATATAGAACAAGATATTAAACAAAATGTTCAGAAAAACACTGATTTGTTCATAAAAAAAATTAATGATATTGTTGAATCTAAAGAAAAAGAATTATTATTAATTTAATTATTTAAAATGTTATTTTTTATAGAATTGCTTATATATAGTTTATATATGTAAAATATTTAAATATAATTGTGTTTTTTAAGTTTATTTATATTTGTATTTTATAAATACAATGGTGATATACAAAATATTTTTATAAATTAATGACTATATTTTTTTAAAAGATGCATGTATTATAAAAAATTTTTATTAAGTATCATAAATACATGATTTAAAATTATCGAACACAATAAAGTTTATATAGGAATATGATGCAAATATGTTATATAAAAAGTTTTTTTTTATATGTTGTATGGTATTTTCTTTTTCTGTTTCGGCTACTAAAATTCAGCATATAAAGCGTGTTTCTATATGCGGTATTAAAAATATATCGAAAAATAGTATATTACGAACATTACAATCTAATTTTTTAAAAAAAAGATCTGTAATGGATGTTTCTAATTTAATTTTATGTTTAAGAAATACTAATCGTTTTATTAAAATAAATACTACTACAGTTAATGATACTTTAATTTTATCGGTTCAAGAGTTTCCTACAATTAACAAAATTAGTTATGTTGGTGTTAATCATATCAAAAATAAAAATATAAATGTTATGTTAAAAAAATTTAATCTTATAGAAAAAGGATTTTTTTGTAGGGTTAATTGTAATAGTTTTTTTTCTATTTTGAAAAAAAAATATGAAAATAAGGGATATTTAAATGCTAAATTTAGATTGATTATAATTCGCAGAACTAATAATACAGTAAATCTAAAAATTATAGTTGATGAAGGAATTCCATCGGTTATATCTAGAATTGATATGAACGATGAAAAAAATTTTTTTAAAAAAAAAATATTTACAGACCTATCTATTTCTAAAACTAATCTTTTATGGAATTTTTTTTCTATTCATCAATATAACAGTATTAAGTTTAAAAATTTATTACGTGAATTACATTCTTTTTACATACGTAATGGATACTTAGATTTTAAAATAAAATCAGTACAGAAGTACTGTTCTACAGATAAAAAAAATATTGTAATTAAAATTAATATTTATACAGGATTACAATATTATATTAAACATGTTTGTTTACATGAATGTGATAAATTATATAATTATTCTATTATAAATCAAGTTCAAAAAAAATTATCACATTCTCTTTATTGTGAATCTACTCTTTACCAGGCAAAAATGTATTTTAAACATATTTACTTGCCATTAGGTATATCAAATACTCGTTTTTTTTTTCATTCTGAAATTAATAAAAATAATCATTCGGTATGTCTGTATGTTGGCGTGGATGTCTTAAAACCGTGCATTATTAATAATGTATATTTTTCTAGAAATTCTAATATAAGTAGTAAGTTCATAAACTGTTATACAAATCATAGTAAACACGATTTTTTTAACGAAAATTATATTATAAAATCTTGTAAAAATTTATTTAAAACCGGATTGTTTAACAGAATTCAAGTATATGTTAAACAACATGCAAATAATAGTAATAAAATTGATATTTTTTATAGTTTTAAGGTATCTACAAATACTAGAACGTTTAATGTATCAACTAACTATGGAAAAGATAGAGGTTTATTATTACAATTACTATTGTTAGATAAAAATTTAATTGGTACTGGAAGTGAATTGTATGTTAGAATTTTGAAAAATTTTGCTGATACTGATGTTAAAATTCATGTATTAAAGCCAGTAGGCTTTTTAAAGAATTTTTTTTTAAAATCTGATATGTTTTATAATTTTGTCCATAAACGTTATTTTTTTGCGCATAAATATATTGATAAATTATTTGGTTTTAGTTCTTCATTATATACTTCAAATTTAAAGCATAAAAAATTTTCTGTATCATTTGAATATGAAAAGATAAAAATTATGTGCAAAACTCCATATATTACACTATATCAGTATTTTTCATCATTGTCGGAAAAATTGCGTTTAAAACCTAACATTAGCGATTTTTTTGTTAATGATTTTTTTATTAAATACATTTTTGATTTTAATAATATTAAAGAAAAAGATTTTTTAAAAAAAGGATGTCATGTAAAACTTATAGGAAAATTTACACTACCTTTTTCCGATAATTTTTATCATAAATTATTTTTCAATGTTAATCAGTATGTTTCTTTGAAGAATATATATAATTCGATATTGCATAATTTTTTAGAATTTGGAACTGGTTTTACGTCGGGTAAATATGTTTTTCCTTTTTATGAAAATTATAAATTTTATAATAAAAAAACAAAAAGTGGATTTCAAGATAATTCAATTGGTCCAACTGCTGTATATTATGAACATAAAAATGATTTAGTTGATGGTCAAGAACATCAAAGTTCATTAAATTTATTTCCTTCTACAAAACATATAGGTGGTAATATATTAGTTCATGCTAATACAGAACTGTTATTCCCTAATATTCATATAGTAAAAAAAATATTCAATATGTTTCAAGCAGGTCTATTTTTAGATGCTGTTAATATTTGGGATACATCTAAAAACAATACTATTCCTTTATATTTAATAAGTAATGAAAATAATATTAAAAATTCTGATTCTGCACATATATCTATAGGTGCTTTTATACGTTGGATGTCTTTTTTCGGCCCTATTACATTTTACGCTTCAGCTCCTTTACATCCATATAATGCTCCCAATAATTGTTTAGATGAGTATGGTATGAATTTTTCTTAATATTTGTATAACACTTATATTAATATTTATCTTAAATATAATAAGTGTTATTTATTATATAAATAAGAGATGAGTCATGACAGATATAAAAAGTATTAAACATGTATTTAATTTAAATGATATTTTACGAATTTTACCTCATCGTTTTCCTTTTTTATTGATAGATCGAATATTAGAGTTTAAAAAAAAATTATATATTTGTGCATTGAAGAATATTACTGCAAATGATTTTTTTTTTTTTGGTCACTTTCCTAAAAAATATATTTTTCCTGGTGTATTAATAGTAGAATCAATTGCTCAATCCAGTGGATTTTTGCTTACATACTCTAAAAAAAATACTACTGTTAATAGTAAAATATGTGGTTTAACTGGAATATATGATACAAGTTTTATTAATCCAGTATATCCTGGTGACCAAATGATAATAAAATCTTGTTTTAAAAAAAAATTAAGTGGTATTTACATATTCAGCGGTATTGTTATGGTCAAAAAAAATATTGTATGTAAATCTACTATATCTTTAGCTTTTTTATAAACTGCTATATATATAAAATTATATATTAAATTAAAATTTTATATATATAGTTATTAAAAGTATAAAAAAACTAATTGTTTATCAAAAATACTACTTATTGCTAGTAAATATGTTGCTGAGTTTATATAAAATGTAATTATTTTTAATATTAGATTTGTATGATCTATCAGTTTTATATACAGAAAAATATTTTATATATATTTAATATATTTAAAATAATTACAGAAATACAATATTTATGTTATCGGAGTATATTTTAATTAACTAATATAAATAACTTTAGGTTATATATGTATTCAAAAAATTTTGTGCATCTTCGAACACATAGTGACTATTCTATGATCGATGGTATGGTAAAACCAGAACAGTTAGTACAACAAGCTAAATTAATGAATATGACATCTTTAGGTATTACTGATGTAAATAATTTACACGGTGTTATTAAGTTTTATTCATCTGCACATCGAGTAGGTATTAAACCAATTATTGGTATTGATATAATGGTTCAATCAAATATTCTCAAGAATACTATATGTCGATTAACTGTGTTAGCCGCTAATAATCAAGGCTATAAAAATATAATTGAGTTGTTATCAGAATCATATAAATTAGGATATAATGATAATTTTGGATTAGTAATTTGTATGAATCATCTATTAAAGTTTAAAAAAGGTGTATTAATTTTATCTGGAGGTATGCAAGGAGATATTGCTAAATGCATATTTAAAAATGATATAAATTTATTGAATCATTGTATTTTGTTCTATAAAAAACATTTTCCAAATAAATATTATTTAGAAATTTCTAGAATTGGTTTACCTCGAGAAGAAGAATATATTACATATATAAAACATATCTCTCATAAATATTCTTTGCCAATAATCGCTACTAACGAGGTATTATTTTTAAAAAAAAATGATTTTTATGTTCATCAAATAAAAGTAGCAATATATAAAAAAACAACTATTACTGATTTAAAATTTGTATATAAATATACAAAGGATCAGTTTTTAAAAAGTCAATATGATATAACTGAAATTTTTCATGACATTCCGGAATCAATAATTAATAGTGTTGAGCTTGCAAAACGTTGTAACGTCATTATTCCATCTGGTTCTTATTTTTTACCTGTTTTTCCTACTCGATCTATGGATCCTTATCAGTTTTTTGTACAACAATCAAGTATCGGTCTGAAATCACGTTTAATAAATTTATTTCCTGATATACACCACAGAAATATAAAAAAAAAAATATATTTTTCTAGATTAAAACATGAGTTATTAATTATAAAAAAAATGGGTTTTGTTAGTTATTTTTTGATTGTTATGGAGTTTATTCAATGGGCAAAAAATCATAATATACCAGTTGGTCCAGGTAGAGGTTCTGGTGCTGGATCTTTAGTATCATTTTCTCTTAATATTACAGAAATAGACCCATTACAATTTGATTTATTATTTGAACGATTTTTAAATCCTGATCGTGTTTCTTTACCAGATTTTGATATTGATTTTTGTATGGAAAAAAGAGATTTAGTTATTGATCATGTAATAAAAAAATATGGTCGTAATTCTGTTTCACAAATCATCACTTTTGGTACCATGGCTGCTAAAGCAGTTATTCGGGATGTAGGTAGAGTTCTTGGCTATCCTTATGGATTAATGAATAAAATTTCTAAATTAGTACCTTTAGATCCTAAAATGACTTTAAAAAAAGCATTTTCTGTACAAAAAGAATTAGTAGATTTATATAATCATAATCACGATATTAAGATATTAATTGATATAGCTAAAAAATTAGAAGGAGTTATTCGTAATATAGGTAAACATGCGGGAGGTGTTGTTATTTCTCCAACTAAAATTTCTGATTTTGTACCTATATTGTGCGATTTTCAAGGAAAGAATCAAGTAACACAATTTGATAAAAATGACATTGAATTTGTAGGTTTAGTAAAATTTGATTTTTTAGGTTTAAAGACTTTAACTATGATTGATATGGTTGTTAACATGATAAATAAAAAATATGTACGTCAAGAAAAACAAAAATTTTTTATTGGTAAAATTAATTTAAAAGATAAGAAAAGTTTTTTTTTATTGAAAAAAGCTGATACTATTTCTGTTTTTCAGTTAGAATCTTTAGGAATGAGAAATCTGATTAAACGTTTACAACCAGATTCTTTTGAAGATATTATTGCTCTAGTAGCTCTTTATAGGCCTGGACCACTACAGTCAGGAATGGTAGATAATTTTATAAATCGTAAAAATGGTACAGAAAAAATCTCGTATCCTGATCATAGATGGCAGCATAAATGTTTAAAACCTATTTTAAAATCAACATATGGAATTATTTTATATCAAGAACAAGTTATGCAAATTGCTCAAGTTTTATCAAATTTTACTCCAAGTGAAGCAGATATTTTAAGACGAGCTATGGCAAAAAAAAATCCTAAAGAAATGATGCAACAAAGACAATTATTTCAATTAGGTGCTTCAAAAAATTCTATAAATTTAAATTTGTCAACAAAGATTTTTGACTTGTTAGAAAAATTTTCTGCGTATGGTTTTAATAAATCACATTCTGCTACATATGCTTTATTAGCATATCAAACATTGTGGCTAAAAGCTAATTATTCTGCTGAATTTATGGCATCGTCTATGACATTAGATATGATGAATACTAAAAAGATAGTTAATCTAATTCATGATGCACGTCGTATGAATTTAAATATTGTTTCTCCTAATATAAATTTTAGCGACTATTTTTTTTCTGTAAATAAATTTGGAGAAATAGTGTATGGTTTAGGAGCAATTAAAGGTTTAGGAAAATCTTCTATTGATATAATTTTAAAAGAAAGAAATAAACCTGTTGGTGTTTTTTCTGATTTTTTAGATTTATGTGTTCGTTTACTTTTAAAAAAAACAACTCGTCATATTTTTGAAATATTAGTAATGTCCGGATCATGTGATTGTTTTAATAAATGTCGTGTTCAATTATTTGATAATATTGGAAAAATGATACAAATTGCTAAAAAAAAAATTTTAGCAATGAAAACTAAACAGGATGATTTATTTCATTTTAAAGATTGTTTTTCTAAGAAAATATTTATTAAAAAAAACAGAAATTTATATACATCTTTTATATATACTAATGAAATAATTTCAACGATTTTAAAGTGGGAGTATGAAATGCTGGGCTTACATCTCACTAGTCATCCTATTAAAAATTTTTTAAAAGAAATACATTATTATACTAAAGGTATAACTTTACATGATTGTTCTTTACTAAGCCAAGATAATTATATCGTTCTTATAGGAATGATTTGGTCTATAAAAATAGCATTTACTAAAAAAAAAAATAAATTTTATATTATTACTTTAGATGATTCATATAGTCGCTTAGATGTAATTTATTTTGATAATATTAATAATATTATGGATCAATTTTTTTGTAAAAAAAATACCATTGTAGTGGTGACCGGAAAATTATCACATGATTCTTTTACTAATCGATCACGTTTTTTAGTAAAAACAATTTGTAATATTGAACAATATAGAGAAAGAAAGATGTATAATATTAAAATATATATAAATAATAATACTACTGAATATAAAGATATTTTAGATAATTTATATAATTATTTGTCAAATAATATTCTTTCTGGACGCGTGTCATTAACTTTTATTGTATCATCGCAATTATGTATACAACATAAATTATTTAATCACATTTATTACATATATCCTGACAATAATTTTTTAAATTATTTAAAATTATTCCAAGATTATATAACTATTAAATTAAATTTTTATAAATAATATATTTATTACATTACAGTTATAGTTAATTTTAATAATAAATATTATTTATATTTAATTTAAATTAATTTATTATTAAAATATTGTTCTACTTTTTTGGAAATTATAAAAACTTATAAAATTTTTTTTATAAAATTAAATAGTTGATTAATAGGAATTCTTTTTTTTAAGTTGGTTTTTCTAAAATAAAATTCAATTTTTTGAACTTTTAATGTATTAGCACTAATAATTATTCCATAAGGAATACCGATTAAATTCATATCAGCAAACATTTTCCCTAAGTATTCCTGCCTGTTATCTAATAATACATCAATTTTTTTATGTATTAATTTTTTATAAATATGTTTTGCTGTATCTTTTATTTTTTTGTTTTTATGCATGTTAATCGGAATAATAAAGATTTGAAAAGGAGTGATACAGTCAGGCCAAATTATTCCATTATTATCGTGATTTTGTTCTATAACGGCAGATATAATTCGATTGATTCCAATTCCATAACAACCCATTTGTAATATTTTTTTCTTTTGTTTGTGATTAAAAAGTGAAAAATTTGTTTTTTTTGTATATTTTTTTCCAAGTTGAAAGATATGACCAATTTCAATACTATTTTTAGTATATACTTTTTCCCCTAGTAAAGAATAATAAAAATTTTTATTAATATTATTCGTAGTAATGATTTTATTAAATATTATTTTTTTTCTCCATAATAAAGGAGACATCGTTTCTTTAAACCAATCTTTTTTTAAAATAAAATAAGGTATATTTTTTATTGAAGCATCTACTATTATGAATATATTCTTGTTAGTATAAAACTTTTTATCATTCGTTAATTTATATGATAAAATCATTTTTTTAGGTTTTATTAATTTAATTGGATATGCAAGAATTTTTATATTTTCTAGATCTTTTATTTGAAGAGAATCATGTTTACGCATTAATACAACAGCTATGGAATAACGTGATTGAGTAGATTTAGTTTGTATTAAATACATTTTTATTTTATTAGGTGATGTGTGGTATTTATCAGAATGTATTGCATAATTCGATTTTTTAGAAAAAACAATTTTATCTTCTCCAATGTTAGCTATTGCATGAAATTCATGAGATGTTGATCCACCCATTGTTTTTGAATGAGTTTTGACAATTTTGAAATTAAGTTTAAATGCAGTAAATATTTGTATATAAATATTTTTTATATCTTGATATGTTTCCTTTAAAGATTTTTTATTAATATGAAAAGAATATGCATCTTTCATGAGAAATTCTATAGATCGAATAACTCCGAATCGAGGTCTAATTTCATCTCTAAATTTTCTTTGTATTTGATAAAATACAATTGGTAATTGTTTATAAGAATGGATTTCTTGATGAAAAATATGACTGATAACTTCTTCATGTGTCGGACTTAATATGTATTTTTTTTTTTTTCGATCCATTAAATGTATTAATTCTTCGCCATATAATTGTGTCCGTCCACTCTGATCCCATAATTTTTTTGGTTGTATAATAGGCGCACAAATTTCCAAATATCCGTGTTTGTTCATGATATTAGAAATAAAATTTATAATTTTCTTTACTACCCTATACCCAGTGGGTAACCATGTATATATTCCTGAAGATAACATTCGTATCATACCAGATCGTAACATTAACTGGTGACTTATAGATTCTGTATTTGCAGGTTTTTCTTTGATTGTAGAAAGTAAATATTTAGTAGCATACATAATTAATATCCTAAAAAATAAATAGATGATTAAGTATGATTGATAATCATACATATCAATATTGTATAATATATTATATACACAAAATAAATTTTTAGTAATTTTTAATAAATTTTAGAAAATAGTAATTACAATATATAAATCATATTTTTATGTGTAAAATACTATGAATTTGTAGTTTGTATATATAAATTATTTTTATATAAATAATATATAATAAATTTATTAACGTAAATATTTAAAAAATATCTTTCTAAACATATAGTGAGCACTATATGTAGATTTTATATTAATATTTTAATTTTATACTTATAAAACTATATATAATAAATGTATTTTTTTTTAAATAAAATTTAAGTAATTTAGTAAAAAGGACGCAAAAATGATTTTCATGGTGAATTTATGATAATAAATCATTTTTACTTAAAACTTGAATATATATTAAATAATATTAGTAAAATGTATATAAAGGTATATATATGAATTATAACGTAAATGAAGATAAAACTGAATCTGCTACTCCGCATAAAATTAAGCAATTTAAAAAACATGGAGAAATACCATATTTATTTGATTTAAATTCTTTTTTTATATTATCTTTTTTTTTTATATTTTTGTATATAAATAAAAAATTTATTTTTTTTTTTCTTTTAAAACTATTTATTGTAAATTTAACTTTTGATCATAAAATTATAAATTATACTAAATTATGTGATTTGGTAGTATTACCTAATTTTAAAAATTTTATTTTTCTTTTTTTGATTTTATTTACAGGAATATTATTTATATTAATTTTTTCTCCTGTTGTTTTTCAAGGATATTTCATAAGAATGGAATTCTTTAAAATTAAAATGGATTCTTTACATATTATTAATAATTTTAAAAAAAAATTTTTTTTAAATATAATTATTGATTTTTTTTGTAACATGTTAAAAATAATGATAATTATCATATTTTCGATTTTTTTTATATGGATGAATCGATTATCAATAAATCAGTTTTGTTTTGATTCGTTACTCCATGATATTTGTATTAGTTTTAATTGGTTTAATAAATATATTTTATTCATTATGACAATTATAGGTATTATTGCAATAATAGATACTAGTATAAAATATATTCAATATTGTTATAAACTTAAAATGACTGTTCAAGAAGTAAAAGATGAAAAAAAAGAATTAGAAGGAAATCCTTTAATTAAACAAAGGGTTTATACATTAATTCGGCAGTCATCTAAAAAATCTTCTATATATTCTGTTATGCAATCTAATGTAATTATTTTTAATGCAAAAAATTGTGCTGTAGCAATACATTATAATGTGAAAATTATGTCTTCTCCTCAAGTTTTATTTAAAGGTTTAGATGATTTGTCTACACAAATTATAAAAATAGCTCAGAAAAGTAATATTCCTATATTTATTTCAGATTCTATAGCAAAATACTTATACTATAACTCTTTTATTGGTCACGATATACCAATAATTTTATATCCATCAATTGCAAAAATTTTAGCATGGACTCATCAGTTAGAACGCTGGAAAAAGTATGGAGGTACGTATCCACCCGTTCCTATTGTATTTTTTCATTAATAAAAATTTTTGAGAGGAATACATTCTTGATAAGAAAAATGTTTATTTTATTAGATTTTATTAAAAAAATTAATAGTGGAGAATTATATTCCTTATCTGCTCCGATATTAATTTTAGTAATTTTATTTATGTTGATTTTACCACTACCATCTTTTTTACTAGATTTTTTATTTACTTTTAATATTGTTATTTCAATTATTATTTTAATTGTGGCTATGTTTATTACTGAAATATTGGATTTTTCTTCTTTTCCTACCATATTACTATTTTCAACTTTATTACGATTATCATTAAATATTGCTTCTACGCGTATAATTCTATTAAACGGACATACCGGTTTATTTTCCGCAGGGCATGTTATTGAATCATTTGGTTCTTTTTTAATTGGTGGAAATTTTTTTATTGGCTTAGTTATTTTTGTCATTTTAGTAATTATAAATTTTTTTGTTATTACTAAAGGTTCTGGAAGAATAGCAGAAGTAGGAGCTAGATTTATTTTAGATGCTATGCCAGGCAAACAAATGGCTATTGATGCTGATTTAAATGCTGGTTTTATTTCCAAAAAAGAAGCACAAATTAGACGTATAAATGTATATAAAGAAGCAGATTTCTACGGATCTATGGACGGAGCTAGTAAATTTATTAGAGGAGATGCTATCGCTGGCATTATAATAATGCTTGTAAACATTATCGGCGGTTTAATTGTAGGAATTTTTCAACATAACATGTTGTTTTTGCAAGCAGTAAAAATATACAGTATATTAACCGTTGGAGACGGCTTAGTAGCTCAAATTCCTTCTTTAATTATATCAATAGCTTCAGGTGTAATTTTAACACGCGTGGGTTCTGAAAAAATTAGTATTAGTAAACAGATAATTAATCAGGTTTTTAATAATTCTCAAGTTATATTTTTTAGCGGAATTATTTTTAGTATATTTGGTGTAATACCAGGAATGCCAAATTTTGTTTTTTTGTTTTTTTCTGGGAGTTTATTTATATTATCATGGTATTTATATAATCAACAATATATAAATAAAAATCTTTCTATACAATTATTATCACAAAAAAATAAAAAACTTCATTTGTCATGGAATGATATTCAATTTGAACGTTTAATAGTACTACAGTTAAATTCTCATTTTTTTCAGTCGTCATATAAAAATATGTATGATGATTTATTGTATAAGTTGCATGTTTTAAGGAAAAATATAGCTAAAAATTTTGGATTCTTGATTCCTGAAATCGATTGTATTCATAATTGTAAATTAGAAGATGGGCAATATAAAATTCTCATAAAAGGAGTAGAAGTTGAATCAGGATATGTTTTTTTTGACAAAATATTGGCTGTAAATACTAGAAAAAAAGAAATTAATATGCCAGGTATACAAGTAAAGGAACCGGTTTTTGATCTGCCTGCATTTTGGATGGATATAGCTTCTAAAGATTTAATTATAAAGAAAAAATTATTAGTAGTAGAACCTAATACTGTTATTATTACACACCTAAATAAAATTATTAGATACAATTTACATGATTTTTTTGGTTTTCAGGAAACACAACAATTTTTAGATCATGTTTCGCAAAATTTTCCAAAATTAGTTGATTATGTAGTACCAAAGATAATTTCAATAACTGTTTTACAAAAAATCTTACAAAATTTGTTACATGATAGAATATCAATTAAAGATATAAGAACAATTTTTGAGACATTAATAAAACATGGTGATGCTGTAAAAAATGATGTAAATAAGTTAACTAGTATTATTCGTATTTCTTTACGAAAATTTATTACACAAAAGTTTTTTTCAAAATCTAATAATGTTTGTGCTATTGGATTAAGCGCTGAAATAGAAAATGTTTTATTAAAAATAATTAGTAGTAAAAATAGTAAATTAGAACCTTTATTTGCAGAAAAATTAATTAAAAAAACTAAATTATCAATTATTTTTCAAAAAAAAAATAATTTACCAATGGTATTATTAGTGCATCCAAAAATTCGTGTTTTTTTAGCTAAATTATTTATTACAAGTATTCCTGAATTAACAGTTTTATCATTTTTAGAAATTTCTGAAGACCGAATAATCAAAATTGTTTATACAATCGGTAAAGATATAGTTTAATTTTATTGATGAAAAATAATTATATTTTTACATTTTTGATACAGTATTGATCCCCAATAAATATAAACCTTTTTTAATTATTCTAGCAGTTAACATAGATAGTTTTATTCGACTTAATTTGATGTGTATTTCTTGTACGAACAAGATAGAACAATTTTCATAAAATTTTGAAAATTTTCCAGAAAGATCGTATAAATAATTACACATCAAGTGTGGTGTTCCATGTTTTTCTAATTGAGATATAGTTTCTTCAAATTGTAATATCGTTAATACTAATGTTCGTTCATATGGTGTAAAAATTTTAATAGGATATAGATATAGATTATTGTATGATTGGTTTTTTTTAATAACTGATTGAATCCGCGTGTATGCATATTGTATATAAGGAGCTGTATTACCGTCTAAAGATAACATTTGATTCCAATCAAAAACATAATCAGATTTTCTATTTTTTGATAAATCGAAATATTTTATAGCTCCAATTCCAATATCATAAGCAACTGATTTTATTTCACTATCGTGCATCTGTGGATTTTTTTTTTTAATTATTTTTTCTGCTCTATGAATTCCTGTGTTTAATAAATCCAGTAATCGAATTACTTTTCCGTGACGTGTTTTAAAAGGTTTTTTATTTTTATATAAAATCATTCCAAAAGAATGATGTTCTAATATTGTATTAATATTTACATATTTTGCTTTTCTAGCTATTTCCCATATTTGTAAAAGATGTTGTGTTTGTCGTTTGTCAACGTAATAAATAATTTTATGTGCTTTTAAGATATTGCATCTATATTTTAAACAAGCAATATCTGTTGTGGTATACAAGAAAGCACCATTAGATTTCTTTATCACAACTCCCATATTTTGACCTATACGATTTTTAAATTTTTTTAGAGGAACAATAATGGATCCTTCATGATAAATGGCAATTTTTTTTTTTTTTAAATCAGAAATTATATCAGGTAACATACCATTATAAAAACTTTCTCCTCGAACATCATTGTTAGTAAGAGAAACATTTAATTTTTTATATACTTCATTGTTTTTTTGTATGGTTGATTTTACTAAAATATTCCATATTTTTAAACAATTTTGATTTTTTTTTTGTAACTTTACTACATTTTTTTGAGCTTGTTTTTTAAAAACTGGATTATTTTGATATTTTAAATATGCTTTTTGGTAAATTGATTCAATATTATTGTACGATTTATATGATTTTAATTGTAATTGAGTAATTAATATGCCAAATTGTGTACCCCAATCGCCAATATGGTTTTGTCTAATTACATTGTGTCCTAAAAATTCCATGACTCGAGCGGTTACATCGCCTAAAATAGTTGATCGTAAATGTCCTACATGCATTTCTTTGGCAATATTAGGTGAAGAATAATCAATTACAATATTTTTTGATGTTTTTTTTGAAATATTGAAGTTTTTTGAATAATACATATTATTTATACATTTATTGAGCCATGTAGATTTTAAAGTAATATTAATAAATCCTGGTGGAAGAACAGAAATTTTTTTGTATATATTTAATTTTCTCATATGATTAGAGATATGAATGGCTAAGTTATATGGAGAAAATACTGTTATTTTTTTAAATCTAATGATTCCGTTGACTTGATAATCAATTTCATTATTTTTTATATTTTTTCGAATAATAGGATCTAAATCATTTGAAATTCCATATTTTTTATATATTTTTTTTATTTTTTTTTTTAAAAATTTTTGAATATTCATACACTCACCAAAATAAATTATAATTAATATACATTAATAAAATGTTTTTGATATTTTTAATATTATACATGAAAATAATATTTAATTATTATTTTCATGTATAATATTAAAAATTCCATAAAAAAAAAAAAAAGTTTTATCTATTAGATAATAAATTTATTTTTATAAAAAAGTTTTAATGATATATGTTGTAATATATATGTATATTATATAATTCTTTACTTACATAAAATATAAATTGTTACAAGTGTCACATTTAATACAAATTAAAAATATATGTTGACTTTTTTAAAAAATAAGATAATATAGATCTTGTAAGAAAAAGCTCTTTAAAAAAATATTTCAGAAAATTTGTGTGGGCACATGAAAATTAAATGTTCAGATACAAATTATTCATTATTAATTTTAATGTAAAAAAAAATTAGTTTTGTAATAAAAGTTACACGTAAATGAAGAGTTTGATCATGGCTCAGATTGAACGCTGGCGGCAAGCCTAACACATGCAAGTTGTGCGGCAACGGAAAAATATTTATATTTTTGACGGCGAGCGGCGAACGGGTGAGTAAAATCTGGGGATCTACCTATATGAGGGGGATAACTATTGGAAACGATAGCTAATACCGCATAATGTTCAACAACCAAAGTAGGGGACTCCCTTAAATAAGGGGGCCTTGCGCATATAGATGAACCCAGACGAGATTAGCTTGATGGTAAGGTAATGGCTTACCATGGCAACGATCTCTAGCTGGTCTGAGAGGATGACCAGCCACACTGGAACTGAGACACGGTCCAGACTCCTACGGGAGGCAGCAGTGGGGAATATTGCACAATGGGCGAAAGCCTGATGCAGCTATGCCGCGTGTATGAAGAAGGCCTTCGGGTTGTAAAGTACTTTCGTCAGAGAAGAAGGTGATAACGCTAATATCGTTATTAATTGACGTTATCTGAAAAAGAAGCACCGGCTAACTCCGTGCCAGCAGCCGCGGTAATACGGAGGGTGCGAGCGTTAATCAGAATTACTGGGCGTAAAGAGCTCGTAGGTGGTTATTTAAGTCAGATGTGAAATCCCTGGGCTTAACCTAGGAACTGCATTTGAAACTGAGTAACTAGAGTTTCGTAGAGGGAGGTAGAATTCTAGGTGTAGCGGTGAAATGCGTAGATATCTGGAGGAATACCTGTGGCGAAAGCGACCTCCTGGACGAAAACTGACACTGAGGTGCGAAAGCATGGGGAGCAAACAGGATTAGATACCCTGGTAGTCCATGCTGTAAACGATGTCGACTTGGAGGCTGTATCCACAGAGAAATGGCTTCTGAAGCTAACGCATTAAGTCGACCGCCTGGGGAGTACGGTCGCAAGGCTAAAACTCAAATGAATTGACGGGGGCCCGCACAAGCGGTGGAGCATGTGGTTTAATTCGATGCAACGCGAAAAACCTTACCTGGTCTTGACATCCATAGAATTTTGTAGAAATACGGAAGTGCCTTAGGGAACTATGAGACAGGTGCTGCATGGCTGTCGTCAGCTCGTGTTGTGAAATGTTGGGTTAAGTCCCGCAACGAGCGCAACCCTTATCTTTTGTTACCATCGGTTAGGCCGGGGACTCAAGGGAGACTGCCGGTTATAAACCGGAGGAAGGTGGGGACGACGTCAAGTCATCATGGCCCTTACGACCAGGGCTACACACGTGCTACAATGGTGCATACAAAGAGAAGCAACTCTGCAAAGATAAGCAAACCTCATAAAGTGTATCGTAGTCCGGACTGGAGTCTGCAACTCGACTCCACGAAGTCGGAATCGCTAGTAATCGTGTATCAGAATGTCACGGTGAATACGTTCCCGGGCCTTGTACACACCGCCCGTCACACCATGGAAGTGAGTTGCAAAAGAAGCAGGTTTCCTAACCAAATTTTGGAGGGCGCCTACCACTTTGTGGTTCATAACTGGGGTGAAGTCGTAACAAGGTAACCGTAGGGGAACCTGCGGTTGGATCACCTCCTTAAAATATAAAACATTTAATTGAAATGTGCTCACACAAATTTTCTGATTTATTGTTTAGTAAAAACAGGCTTGTAGCTCAGCCGGTTAGAGCACACCCCTGATAAGGGTGAGGTCGGTGGTTCAAATCCACTCAGGCCTACCATAATGAAAAAGGGGCTATAGCTCAGCTGGGAGAGCGCCTGCCTTGCACGCAGGAGGTCAGCGGTTCAATCCCGCTTAGCTCCAGTATAAATATAGTTTTTACATTGTATTTTTCTTATTTGAGTTAAAAATAAATAAAATAATTAATATAAAACTGTTATTTTTTGTGTAAAAAATTTGTTTTATAGTTCATAACTATTAATCACTAAAAGTGATTAATTACATATATATTTTTTGTAAACTTATAATATTTTAAATATATTCATAATGAATTCCTTATATAATTCTAGACAAGTTATTCTCGATATAGAAACTACTGGAATGAATAAATCTGGTTGTTTATATCTTAATCATAAAATAATAGAAATTGGAATTATAGAAATTATTGATAGAAAATATACTGGTAAATATTTACATTATTATTTAAATCCAAAACGTATTGTTGAAGAAGAAGCATACAAGATTCATGGTATTTCTAATAAATTTTTATCTGATAAACCATATTTTTCTGACATTTATTTAAATATTATAAATTTTATAAAGAAATCAGAAATTATAGTACATAATTCTGTTTTTGATATCAGTTTTTTAGATTATGAATTTAGTAAATTAAATCTTAATATTAGTAAGATATGTGAATTTAGTACAATTACAGATACTTTATTTATTGCAAGAAAATTATTTCCCGGAAAAAAAAATAGTTTAGATGCTTTATGTAGTAGATATAATATTAAAAATTCAAGAAGAAATTTTCACGGAGCTTTACTAGATTCTTGGATACTTTTTAAGTTATATTTATATATGACTAGTAATCAACAAGAAATAAATTTCCGATCTAGTAGTACAAAAAAAATACTGTCACCATTAAATAGTAAATATAATAAGAATAAACCTTTAAAAATTTTACTTGCTTCTGTTTCAGAAAAAAAAACCCATCAAAAATATATAAATATGATTAATAAAAATTATATTTAAGCATATTTTTAATCATTTTTTTCTTGACTGTTTAACAAACTAAATATAAAATCTATATTGTAATTTAGTATTTATATTAGGTGCGGTAGTTCAGTTGGTTAGAATATCGGCCTGTCACGCCGGGGGTCGCGGGTTCGAATCCCGTCCGCACCGTAAAATATTATTTTGAATTAAATTTCTATTTAATATTTATTTTTATAACTTTAATAAAGTAATGATGATTAATAATAAAAAAAATATGTATTTCTTGGAAACTTTTAATTGATAAAAAAGTATTTTATATGAATATAATTAGGAAATATATTTATGAATAACAATGATTTTTTACAAAATAAATCTGAAAAAAAAAAAAATAGTACATTAGAAAGTTATAGAGAATCGTTAAAAAAAAAAAAAATAAAATTATCATTTTTAAAAAAAGATCTATTAAAAATATCTAATAATTATTCAGAAAAATTTTTACAAATTGAAAAAAGATTACAAAAAAAAATTAATAATACCTATTGTTTTTCTCTTGAAAAAAAGATTCTATCCATGTTACCTGTAATTGACAGTATAGATTCAACAGAAAACGTATTGAATAACTGTAACTATGAAAATTCAGATATTTATATATTTTTAAAAAAAATACAAAAAAATTTTTCATCCTTTTTTTTAAAATATAATATCTTAGTTATTAATTCTATCAATATACCTTTTGATCCTCATTTACATCAAGCTATATCTATTGATTTTTCTAAAAAATATCAAAACAATTATATTGCTAATATTATCCAAAAAGGATACTTATTACGAAATAGATTATTAAGACCAGCTTTAGTTTCAGTTTCTAAAATAAAATAAAATAATATTTGTACATATAATTATTTTTTTTGGTTTATTATATTTTGAGTAAAATGTTGTAATTCAATTAAAATAAAGGAATATATATTGAAATCTATACAAAAAAAAACAAAAAAAGTTTTTACAAACAAACAAGTCAAATATAATTTTTATATACAAAAAACTATTATATCCGGTATTGTTTTACAAGGATGGGAAGTTAAGTCTATTCGTTTAGGTCGTGTACAACTTACTTCTGGATATATAAATATCAATAATAATGAAATATATTTAATTGGAGTACATATTCAGCCCTTAAATACTGTTGTAAATTCTTGTTTATGTAAATCAGATCGTATTCGGAAATTATTATTACATAAAAAAGAGATAGAAGTAATAATTAATTATGTACAAAAAAAAAGTTATACAGTTGTTCCTATACAATTATTTTGGCATAAATCTTGGTGTAAAGTTAAAATAGGAATAGCAAAAGGTAAATCAAAAAGAGATAAAAGATTAGAAAAAAAAAATAATTCTTGGAAAATAGAGCAATCTACTATCTTTAAAAGAATATTTTTAAATAAAAAAAATAATTGAGGTGTTTTTTTAAAAAAAAATTTTTATGAATTCAATTAATATTGACAATTATTGGATGAAAAAAGCATTAAAACAAGCTCACCATGCAAAAAATAAAGGAGAAATACCTATTGGATCTGTTTTAGTTAAAGATAATAACCTTGTGAGTTCTTCATGGAATTCTTGCATTTCTCTTTGTGATGTAAGTGCTCATGCAGAAATTTTAGTAATACGAAGAGGAGGAAATAGATTAAGAAATTATAGACTATATAATACAGTTTTATATGTAACACACGAACCATGTTTAATGTGTTCTTCAGCTATTATTTCTTCTAGAATACGTAAAGTAGTTTATGGTTCTTATAGTTTTAAAAAATATAACTTTTCTTTTTTTATGGATTTACTATATATACATAATGTAAAACATCATGTTCAAGAAATTAAATCTGGCATTCTATTAAATGAATGCTCAAATTTATTAAAAGATTTTTTTAAAACAAAAAGATAGTTCTATTTTTTTTTAATTTTCTATTATAACAATAGATTGAGTATATTCTAATGAATCTGCAACACTTAAAAAAATATTTTTAACTTTTAATTTTTTTAGTTTGTTTTTTAAAAATCCGTACATACGAACAACTAACGTTCCATATGAATTACATATTATTTCGCAGTTTTTAAAAAACATATTTTCATAAATTCCTATATTCAAAGCTTTAGCTATTGCTTCTTTTGCAGAAAATCTTATAGATAAAAATTTTTCTTTATTATAAAATATATTATAATCTATCAATTCTTTATGTGATAAAATTTTATTAGGTATTGCAAGACCATAACAAAAAATCAATTTTTTAAAACGTATTATACTCACTAGATCTATTCCAATACCAATAATTGCCATGATTTCCTCTAATATTATTGTTTACACTATAATTTATTTGATTTTTACTTGTATTTTTAAAAAAATATATTCTTTAAATAATTTTTTCAATTTATATTGCGATATACGACAACACTGTCTTATTTTTTCTCCTTTATATCCAATAATTATTTTTTTGTGACGTATGTTTTTAATAAAAATTAAACATTCAATGATATATCTTTTTTTTTTATCTTGATATAAACAAGATACTGATACTGTGAAAGCATATACTAATTCCTGATTTAAAAGATTTATTAAAGTTTCTCTAATTATTTCTGTAGTTAAAAATTTTTTAGTACAAGTTGTTTTTACATCATTTAAATATTTATGCTGCGATATTGGTAATTTTTTACTAATATAAGTTAATATCTGTTCTAGATACATTTTTTTTTTAGCTGAAATTAAAAAAATTTCATGATTTTCAGTTAACTGACTTATTTTAAAAATAAAAGGTAGTAATGATTTTTTATTTTTAATTTTATCAATTTTATTAATTACTACTATATATGTATCATTATTTTTTTTAATATAATCTAATAATTGTTGTTCCTGTGAGGTCCATACAAAACTAGTAATCATAAAAATAATAATATTTGTTTCTTGAATCAAATTATAAGTATTACGCAAATTTTTTTTATTTAGATATTTTTTGTGACTGATCTCTACTCCTGGAGAATCAATTAATTCAAATTGTGTTACATTAGAAGTATAAATACCTGTTACATATGATTGAGTGGTATTCGGTTTTCGTGATGTAATAGAAACATTAGATGCTATAAATTGATTTAATAAAGTAGACTTGCCTACATTAGTTCGACCAACTATTAATACTTTACCAAAAAAAGTATTTTTTTTCATAAATATTCTATTCTACCTCCAATCGAATTAATGCATTTTGAGCAGCATCTTGTTCAGCTTTTCTTCGACTAGCTCCAATTCCAATCAGTATCTCTGATAATCCATTTACTTTACAATAAATAGTAAAAATTTGGTTATGTGCTGCACCACATATCTGACCTATATTGTATATAGGTAGAGGAAAACGTTTAGATTGTAAAAATTCTTGTAATCGAGTTTTAGGATCTTTTTTCGTTCCTACAGGATTCATTTTCATAAAACGATGTTTGTACCACTGTAATACTATTTTTTCTACAGTATAAATATTACTATCTAAAAATATACTGGCTATTACAGCTTCAATCGCATTTGCTAATATAGATTCTCTCTTAAATCCTCCGCTCTTTTTTTCTCCATGTCCTAATTTTAAATAATTTCCTAAAGAAAATTCAGATGCAATTTCTGCTAATGTATTACCTCTTACTAAAGTTGCACGCATTCGACTCATACCTCCTTCATTTACTTTAGGAAAATGATGATATAGAGCTTTTGCTATAACAAAACTCAAAATAGAATCTCCTAAAAATTCCAATCTTTCGTTATGTTTGATACTGGCACTTCTGTGTGTTAAAGCATGTTGTAATAAAGATACATTAGTAAATGTATAGCCAATAAATTGTTGTAATTTGTTCATTACTGTTGCATTCATATAACACCGGTTAAAAATAAAAATAATTGATATATTCGTAATACAAATTGTTTTATTTAATTTAATATTTATGATGATTTTATTAAATTTTTTTAAAAATCCTATTACAAAGTATTGTATTCCACCAATTTTTATTAGTATAATTTACATTAAACCATACATATTTTGCTTTTCCTATAATATTTTCTTTTGAAACTAAACCCCAAAATCTACTATCTGAACTTTGATCTCTATTATCACCAATTACAAAATATTTATTTTTAGGAATAATCCATGTCCATTTTTTTTTATAATTATATGGTTTATATGGTTTATATAAAAAATTTTTTATTCCGTGCGTAATTATTATATTATGTGAATAATTAAAAATTTTTTCTTGATAAAATTCCTTTTTTAAACATCTGTATGTACCTACATTTTTATTATTATATTGAGAATAAGCAAGATTTATCGTTTTGTCTGTCTTAGTACAAGACTTATTATAGAAAAAAGTTGTATGTTCTATATGTCTATTATTTATAACATATACTTTTTTTGTAAAAGGATTATATATGATTATATCCCCTGGCATACCTATAATACGTTTAATATAATTTTTTTGTATATAATTTGGATATTGAAATACTATGACATCATTTCTAATAGGTTTATATTTTTTAAATTCAATTTTATTATTGTATATATTATTTTTAAAACAAGAAAATTTTTGCACAATAATGCAATCACCTGTAAATAATGTTGGATACATGGAATTTGATGAAATAGTGAAAGGTTCATAAAAAAACAACCTAGCGCCAGTAATAAAAATAATTAATGGAAATATTTGATATAATTGGCTTAATAATTTGTTTTTATGTGTTTGTTTTTTTTTTTTTAAAAATATGTTGTAAATAATACTTATATAATGTGATATCCATAAAATACATAATATTCCAGTTACAATAATAAATATATATTTATTTAAAAATTTCATATATTTTTCTTCCACATAATTTCTAATCTAATTGTAATATCGAAAAAAATATTTCATGAGGAATTTTAACATTCCCTATGATTTTCATTCTTTTTTTTCCTTTTTTTTGTTTCTGTAATAATTTCTTTTTTCTACTGATATCACCTCCATAACATTTAGATAATACATTTTTTCTGAGTTGAATAATATTAGCTCGAGAAATAACATTATTATTAATAGAAGCTTGAATTGGTACATTAAATTGATGTCTAGGTATTATTTTTTTTATTTTTTCTATCATTTTTTTTGCAAAAAAAACAGAATTTTTTCTATGACATATAGATGATAATGCATCAATTTTAATAGAATTAATTAAAATATCAATTTTAACTAAATCACTTTTTTTAAAACCAATAGTATTATATTCTAATGAAGCATATCCACTGGATATAGATTTTAACTGATCAAAAAAATTTAAAATAACTTCAGATAATGGAATTTCATATTGAATTATAGTTTGAGTATTATGATATATTAAATTTTTTTGTATACCTCTTTTTTTAATACATAATTTAATAATGTCCCCTATGTATTTAACAGGTGTTAAAATATTACAAAATGCTATTGGTTCTCTAATTTCATAAATACAATTAGAATTTGGAAATTTAGCAGGATTGTCTAAATAGATTTTTTTTTTATTTTTTAGAATAATTACTTCATATACCACTGTAGGTGCCGTTATAATTATTTTTATATTATATTCTCTCTCTAGACGAGATTGAACAATCTCCATATGTAGCATTCCTAAAAAACCACATCTAAAACCAAATCCTAATGCTTGTGAATTTTCTAATTCATAAAATAAAGAAGAATCATTTAATTGAAGTTTTTTTAGAGCCTCTTTAAACTGATTATATTGATTATTTTGTACAGGAAATAAACCTGCATATATTTTAGGCTTAATTTTTTTAAAACCTGAAAGTAATTTATTAGCAGGATTGATTAATGATGTAATTGTTTCTCCTACTAATATAGATCGGATATTTTTAATACCGCAAATCATCCAACCAACTTCTCCGCATGATAATATTGACTTTAAAATTCTTTTTGGTGTAAATATACCTAATTGATCTACTTGATAGACTTGTTTAGTTCTTAGAATAAGAATTTTATCATTTATTTTTATAACACCGTTTTTTATACGTATCAAGGATACTACACCTAGGTATTTATCAAACCAAGAATCAATTACTAATGCCTGTAAAGGATTATCACAACTCCCTTCAGGGAATGGAATAACAGTTATGATTTTTTCTAATAATTCTGGTATTCCCGAACCTGTTTTTGCAGAACAAAATACAATATTTTTGGTAGAAATTCCAATTATATCTTCTATGTCTTTACAAACTTTTTTTGGATAAGAATTAGGTAAATCAATTTTATTTAAAACAGGTAAAATAAATAATTTCATTTTTAAAGCGTTATGGCAATTTGCAACAGTTTGTGCTTGAACGCCTTGCGCAGCATCTACTAATAATAATGCACCTTCACATGCTGATAATGCTCTTGAAACTTCATATGCAAAATTTACATGTCCAGGTGTATCAATAAAATTTAAACAAAATTTTTTTCCTTTTTTAGAAATATAGTCAATTGTTACGCTTTGTGCTTTAATTGTAATACCACGTTCTCGTTCTAAATCCATAGTATCTAAAACTTGTTCTGACATTTCTCTTTTAGATAAACCACCACAAGTTTGTATTAATCGATCAGATAAAGTAGATTTTCCGTGATCTATATGAGCAATAATAGAAAAATTTCTTATATATTTCATAATATAACCTATTTATTATCTATTATAATGTTAATTTAATCAATTATGTATTCAAAATAAATATAATTATTTAGCAATAACTTTAATTAAATATTTTTAATAAATTTTTTTGCATATCATATATAATATAAAAATTATATAAAATATATTATATATATTATATATAATATAATAGGAAAATTTTATTTATTTACTAATTTTATTTAAATAGATTAAATTAATAAATTTTAATGTAATATTTTAGTATATAACAAATTTTCTCTATATATACATACATTTTTAAATAAAACTAATGTGGCGTTATAATATTAAAATGAAAAAAAAAAAAGTTATTTTAGCTATGTCAGGAGGAGTAGATTCTTCAGTTTCAGCATGGTTATTATTAAAAAAAGGATATGATGTAGAAGGTATATTTATGAAAAACTGGGAAGAAAATGATTCTAGTGATTATTGTTCTTCTAAAATTGATTTATCTGATGCTAAATCGGTATGTAAAAAATTAGGTATTAAATTACATACTATTAATTTTTCTTTAGATTATTGGGAAAAAGTATTTCATGAATTTATTATAGAATATAAAAAAGGTTACACTCCAAATCCCGATATTTTATGTAATAAAATAATAAAATTTGATATTTGTTTAAATTTTGCGCTAGAACAACTAAAAGCTGATTATTTTTCAACTGGCCATTATGCTGCAATTAAAAAAAAAAAAAATGAATACTATTTGTACAGAGCTAAAGATTTAGATAAAGATCAAAGTTATTTTTTATATACTTTAAAATTAAATATTTTGCCAAAAATTATTTTTCCTCTTGCAAACATAAAAAAAACAAAAATACGAAAATTAGCAAAAAAAATAAAATTATGTGTATATCAAAAAAAAGATTCTACTGGAATTTGTTTTATTCAACCTAAAAAATTTAAATTATTTTTAAATCAATATATTCCTTATAAAACAGGAAAAATATTGACAATGTCTGGAGAATTTTTAGGGTTACATTACGGTTATGAATATTATACGATTGGTCAAAGAAAAGGATTAGGAATAGGAGGAAAAAAAAATAAAAATACATATCCTTGGTATGTAGTTAAAAAAAATATTAAATTAAATATTATTTTTGTTGTTCAAGGAGCAGGAAATCCTTATTTATTATCATATGGGTTTTTAACAAAAAGAATTTATTGGATTAATTACAAATTATGTACATTTAAATTACAGTGTATGGTACAAATCAGACATCAAAGCTATCCAATAAATTGTATTGTTTATATTAATAAAAAACACAAAAATAATTATGTTATTTTTACTAAACCCATAGCAAGTATTGCACCTGGACAATCAGCAGTATTTTATAACCATAATCAGTGTATGGGTGGAGCTATTATACATAAAAGAATAAAATACTTACCGTAAGTAAAATAATAATATTTAAATGCACTATTAAAATTAATTACTTTAACATCATTAAATATATATTTAATTATATTATTAATATTTATATATTAAAAGAAATAAAACATTCAAAAAATATAATTTAGTTATAAACAATTATTGTTATTTAAACTATATAAATATTTTTTTTTAAAATAAAAATTAATTAATTATATATAATATAAATATATAATTTTTCTTTCTATTAATACTAAAAAATATTTCATCATTAATGAAATAATAGGTATATCTAATATATGGCTTTTTTAAAAAATAAAAAAATTTTAATTTTTGGTATAAAAAATCACTTTTCTATTGCTTGGGGAATTGCAATTGCAATGCATAAACAACAAGCTAAACTAGCTTTTACATATCATGATATAAAATCAAAAAAAAAGATTGAGCATTTAGCAAAAAAAGTTCATTCTAAAATAATTTTAGCATGTGATTTAAATTCAGATGAATCAATAAAAATACTATTCAAAAATCTACACAAAATATGGAATACTTTCGATGGAATTGTACATTCTATATCATATGTACCTCACGTACAATTAAATAATAATTATGTTAAAATAATTAACCGAAAGGATTTTTTAAATGCACATGAACTTAATTCTTTTAGTTTAGTAGCAATAGTTAAAGAAGCTAAAAATTTTCTTAACAATAAATCAGTTATTTTAACATTATCATACATTGGTTCTATTAAATATGTTCCGTATTACAATATAATGGGTATAGTAAAAGCTTCATTAGAGGCAAATGTTAGATATTTATCTGTTTCTTTAGGAAAAAAAAATATACGAGTAAATGCAATTTCAGCAGGACCTATAAAAACTACTTCAGCTTATGGAATAAAAAATTTTTATAAAATTATAAAAAATAACAAAAATAATTCTCCATTACGTACAAATATAACTACACAAGAAATAGGAAATGTTGCAGCATTTTTGTGCTCTGATTTGTCTAGTGGGATTACCGGACAAATTATATATGTCGATCATGGAAATAATATTATGTAATTTTATGTTATTTTATAAAAATATTTCTTATTTTTTTTATTAAAATAACATCAATATATGTTAGCATTAATTTGATTTCATTCTAAAAATAGTAATAAAATTATTAGGTTATAATATTATGTTTCGAAATAATCCTGTACTTATGCAATTAAAAAATCAATTATATAATAACAAACCTCAAGTAGAAGGAATTGTAAAAAGTACATCTAAAGGTTTTGGTTTTTTAAGAGTAAATTCTAAAACGACATATTTTATTCCCCCAAAAAACATGAAACAAGTTATTAATGGAGACAGGATAATAGGATCAATTGAAAAAATAAATAACAGAGAAATTGTATTTCCTAAAAAATTAATAGAACCTTTTTTAAAAAAATTTATAGGATCTATACATAAATACAAAAATTCAATTTATATACAATCTAGATATCCATATATACAAAATATAATGTTCCATAAATATAGCACTACTATTAAAAGATCTTGGAAAAATGGTGATTGGGTCACTGCAGAATTAAAACAACACGGTTTACGTGATAAAAATAACTGTTTTAGTATTAAAATAACAGGATTTATTTCTGAAAAAAAAAATCCATTATCACCCTGGCATGTTATTTTATCAAAGTACAATTTAGAAAAAAAATCACCTAAAGTAGATTTTTTAAATGTTTTTCCAAAACATATTTCTGATAATAATCGTATTGATTTAACAAATTTAGATTTTATTACTATTGATAATAATCATACTCAGGACATTGATGATGCTACTTATATTGAAGAAACCAATTCAGATCATCTTATCCTTACTGTAGCTATAGCTGATCCTACTGAATATATATCAGTAAATACAGAAATAGATAATATAGCAAAAAAACGTGTTTTTACAAATTATTTACCCGGATTAAATATATCAATGTTACCAAAAGAATTTTCTGAAAATATCTGCTCTTTAAAACCTTTCGCTAAAAGACCAGTATTAGCATGTAAAATAATAATTGATGGTGACGGTACAATCATAACAAAACAAACAAAATTTTTTTTAGCTTGGATTAAATCTCAAAGCAAGTTATCATATGATGATGTATCCGATTGGTTAGAAAAATCAGGAACATGGAAACCATTCAATAAAAGAATTGAAAAACAAATATTTTTATTAAATAAAATATATATTATTCGGAATAATTGGAGAAAAAAACATGCTATTCTATTTCAGAATTATCCTGAATACACATTTCATTTATCTAAAAAATGGGAAATATTAGATATTTCTGTAGATAAAAAAAGAATAGCTCATAGAATGATTGAGGAATCTATGATTTCTGCAAATATCTGTGCTGCTGATTTTTTAGACAAACAATTAGGTTTTGGTTTGTATCATGCACATTCTGGATTTAATTATTTTAATATTAAAAATGTGGTCAAATTTTTAAAAAAATATAATATATTATATACATCTGAAGAACTCATGACGATATCTGGTTTTTGTAGATTAAAAAGATCTTTAGATATATTATCCAATGAATACGTAAATTATAGAATATATAAATTTCAGTCTTTTGGAGAAATATGTACATTTCCAAAACCTCATTTTTCTTTAGGGTTATCCTCGTATGCTACTTGGACATCTCCAATAAGAAAATATAGTGATATGATAAATCATCGATTAATTAAATCAGTAATTAAAGGATGCAAAAATATATCTCCTCCGGATCATACAGTAATATCACATATTGTTAAACGTAAAAGAAAAACACGCATGGCGGTTAGAAAAATAGAAGAGTGGTTATATATAAATTTTTTTCATTCAATAAATTATAATGAAAAAAATTATTATGCATATATTATTGATGTTTCTAGAAGAGGAATGAGCGCTCGTTTATTAAAAAACGGAGCTTTTATATTTATTCCTGTTACATATATTCATAATATTAATCATGAAATAATATGTAAACCAGAATCAGGAATTATATATATAAAAAATAAAATTCATTATAAAATATCAGATAATATTCTTGTACGTTTATTATCTATAAATTACATAACAAAAAAAATTACTGCAACTTTAGTAAAATAAAATGATATATGATATCATCATAATATTTCAAAATAACATAATTACTCATAAATAAATCATAGTAATACACTATTTATTAAAAATTAATAAATAATTATTAATATTAAAAAACAATATTATAATTATATAAAGGATTTTTCTATGAACTTTTTAAATACCAATATATATCTTTATTTAAATTTTTTTATTACTTTATTTATCTTAATCACTCCAATTAATGTAATATTAATGTTTTTATCTTCTTTTTATTTAAAAAATAATGAACAAACAAATAAGATAAATATATTAATGCATTTTAGTTTATCTATAATTTTATGTGTTACTTTATTCTTAGGATCTGTTATTTTAAAATTTTTTAATATACCTTTAGCTTTTGTAAGTATTACTGAAGGTATAATTATGTTATTTACTTCTTGGACATTTCTTAAAACCACTATTGATAATGTTTCTAATAAGAATTTAAAAAATAACAATTTTATGGATATAAATATACAACCACCTTATCTCACCTTAATTACACCCTTCCTTTTAGGAATAGGTTCTATTGCAATGATTATTACATGGAGTATACATAATAATAGTATTTATAATTTATTAGGTGGAACTGCTGTTATAATTTTATTTTCTATAATATGTTATTATATATGTAAAATTAGCTTATATATTTTTAAATTTATAAATTATTCAATTATTTTAACAATGATACGTATTTTTGGTTTTTTTTTATTAACTATTAGTATAAAATCCATTATTTATGGAATTCATAATATTTTTTGTACACCTATAATATAAAAATCATAAAAAATATTCATTTAAATATAATAATTACATTAAATTATTTTTTAATTAATTAATATATGTATAAAATTAAAACAATGAAAATTATTATACGAGACTTAGGTTTATGTGATTGGTCAAATATAGAAAAGAAAATGCATAAATTCACAAAAAAAAGGGACCGAAAAACTATTGATGAATTATGGTTAGTTGAACATTATCCTGTTTTTACATATGGTATATCAGAAAAAAAATATAACACTTCTTATATTAATGAAATACCAGTTTTTCAATCTATTAGAGGTGGAAAAATTACATATCATGGACCTGGTCAATTAACAGTATATCTTTTAATTAATTTACAAAGAAAAAAAATCAAATTTTACAAATTAGTACAAAAAATTGAAGTCGTAATAGTTAAATTACTAAAAGACTTACAAATATCTTCATATATAGACAAAAAATGGCCCGGAGTATATGTAAAAAAAAAAAAATTTGTTCTTTAGGTTTTAGAATTATAAAAGGTTGCTCTTTGCATGGTTTATCTTTAAATGTAAATATGAATTTAACTCCATTTAAATATATCAATCCTTGTGGCAATAAAAAAATGTCAATGACACAAATAAAAGAATTCAATAAAAATATTTCTATAAAAATTATAAAAGATTTATTCATAAAAAATTTTTGTATTTTTTTTGATTATTTTGTAATAAATAATTGATTATTGACTTATACATTTAACAAAAATCAATATATGGTTTTACCTACTGATTTTCTTTAAAAAACAAAACAAAATCATAGAAGAATAAATATGTTTCAAAAAAAAAAAATTAATGTACGCATAAAAAAAGAAAAAGATACACATATTATATCTAATATATTATCTAATAAATCCCAGTCACTGACTTTAAAAAAACCGAAATGGTTAAAAATTAGATTACCATCTAACTTGAAAAAAATTAATAAAATTAAAAATATATTAAAAAATTATAAATTACATTCTGTGTGTGAGGAAGCCAATTGTCCTAATTTATCTGAATGTTTTAATCAAGGAACTGCTACATTTATGATTTTAGGCTCTATATGCACACGTAAATGTCCTTTTTGTGCAGTAAAAAAAGGAAGACCTTTAGCAATAGACCTTAATGAACCTAAAAAAATATTTCAGGTTACCAATAAATTAAATTTGAAATATGTTGTATTAACAGCAGTATCTAGGGATGATTTAAAAGATGGTGGAGCTAATCATTTTGCTAAATGTATATCTGAACTTAGAAAAAAAAAAGATACAAAAATAGAAATTTTAGTACCTGATTTTCGTGGAAAAGAAAAAATAGCATTAAATATATTTAATAGATATCCTCCAGATGTATTTAATCATAACATAGAAAATGTTCCAAGATTATATACAGAAGTTCGTCCTGGAGCTAATTACATTAATTCTTTAAATTTATTACATCAATTCAAAGAAATATGTCCAAGCGTGCCTACAAAATCTGGAATTATGCTAGGTTTAGGGGAGGAAAAAAAAGAGATAATATCTGTACTTGAAGATTTAAAATCCGTAGGTGTATCTATAGTTACAATTGGTCAATATATGCAACCTAGTAAATATCATTTATCTGTAAAAAAATATATTACACCTCATGAATTTAAAGAGTTTGAAAAAATTTCTTTATCCTTAGGTTTTCTTAAAGTTTTTTGCGGTCCTTTAGTAAGATCATCGTATCATGCTGAAAAGCAATATATTTAAATATATAAATAATTTTTACATTAAATAATAATTTTAAAAATATAATATATATTTCATATATATTTATTATATCAATAAATATTAAACATTTATTTTTTATAAAAATATTAAATACATGAATTAATTTATTAAATTATATTAAAACACCAAAAAAAATTAATTTATTTTTTATTGGTGTTTTATTAAACTTAAAAAATGTTACTATTACATAGTATATTTATCAAAACAAAAGGAATTCAATTTATTAAATTTTATAATTTTACAGATATAATGAATTTTTTTATAAAAAGATACAACTGTATCTATAGATTTTTTAGGTAAAAATGTTTGTAGAATACTATAAGATTTTTGTTTTAGTAATGTTTTTATTTTATTTTTAGCTATTTCAGAAATAGTATAATTTTTAGTTGTCCATATAACATCAAAATTGTTTAATTTTGCTAGTTTTGCTGCTTTTTTAATAGCAAGATCTAGATCACCTATTTCATCTACTAATCCTATTCGCTTAGCATGTACTCCTAACCAAACTCTACCATTAGCAATTTTTTTTATATATTTCTTAGTTTTATTGCGTGCATGCGCTACTATTTTAATGAATTTTTTATATCCATAAGAAATATCTAGCAATACTCTTTTTCTTTCTTGAAGCGATATATTAGTAAATGAATCAAATGAATTATAACAATCGGTATGTACTCCGCTAGAATGTATACCTATTAATGATAATGTTTTTTCTAAAGTCGGTATAATAGAAAAAATACCTATAGATCCAGTAAGTGTAGTAGGATGAGCTACGATATAATCACCAGCTGTAGAAATCCAATAACCTCCAGATGCAGCCATATCTCCCATAGAAATTACTATTGGTTTTTTACATTTTTTTAACTTAAGTAATTTTTGTCTTATAAGTTCTGAATCTTCTGTATTACCACCAGGACTATTGACTCTCAATACTATAGCTTTTATTTTATCATTATATTGAGCATGGTTAATTTCACTTAAAACATATGGAATATCCATAGCATCCGGTTCATCAGAACTATCTCCAATTACACCATTTGCTATAATTACTGAAATTTTATTTGAATCTGAAGAAACTTTTTGCCCATAAAGAGGGTATTGATGAATGTCAACAACAGGATAATCGTCGTTATTTGTATTTTTATAAAATTTTTTAATTAAATACTCTGTACAACTATTTTTTTCAGCAATATAGTCTATTAAGTGATTATGCAAAGCATACTGTGCGAAATTATTTTTATTTTTATCTAATTTTTCAATAAATTCATCAGTACTAGGGCAAATATCTTGTACAGGTATTCTTCTATTATGCGCTATCACATTTAAAAAATGTTTCCATTTACACTGTACAACATTTTTATCTATTTTTTTATTTTCTTTGGATGCACTATTTCTTAAAAAAGGTTCTACAGCTGATTTATATTTTCCTATTTTAAAAACATGTATATGTATTTTAAACATTTTTAAAAATTGTTTTAAAAACATTTTAGTATTAGAAATACCATTAAAATAAATAGATCCACCAGGTAACAAAAATATTTTGTCAGCAAAACTCGCTAAATAGTATTCACTTTGTGAATAACTACTTCCTATTGCAACAATTGGTTTCTTTGATTTTTTAAATTCGTATAATTTTTTTCCAAAATATTCTAAAACTACTTGATCACTAGAAAAATTATTTTCTGCTTGTAGTACTATACCTAATATAGAAGGATCTGTTTCTGCTTGTTTAATTTTTTTAGTAATTTCAAAAACAGAGTTATCTGGATTATCAGAATCCTGATCATTTGAAAAATAATGAAAAAATCCATGTTTAAATATGCTTTTTAATGGTTTTTCTTCAAAAGAATCATATAAACGTATAATCAATACTCTAGGATTTTTCTTTACAACATCAGTTTTTGGCTGATTTTTAACATCTTGAATAAACCAAATAAATATACAGATCATTATTAATAACATTAAATTAAGTAGTACTTCTCGTACTATAGTTAATAACTTATATATACATTTAAATATTTTGATTATAAAACTAAATAACATAGTCATATAAATAATGATCCCCTTGTAATAAGCTAAATTTTTTAAAAATAAAATAATATATAAAATTTGCAAAAAATGAATTTAACAAAATTACATATGCATTGCAGTTATTAATTATTCTAATATAAAATATATATATTTTATATATTTTATATATAAATAATATAAATTTAAAAAAATTTAAATAAATATATTAATATAATTTTATATCAAATAAATATTTTTTAATAAAAATGTTTATCTATACAAAGAATTATTTTAATATATAAAAATTTTTAATTTTAAATATAATTATTTATCCTTACTAATATATATTAATATATTTTACAAAATTTTATTTATTTTATTTTAATTAATAGAAAAATTCTATCGTATAGAATTTTTATTTTTGTGCCGTGTTAATAATAGACAATAATTTTGGTTTACCTTTTTCATTTATAGAAACATACACAAATGTAGCTGTTGTTGCACAATATGATATTCCATAAGAACTAGGATTCATTTTTTTAATCCATATTTCAATTTGAATAGTCATAGAGGTATTACCCATTTTTATACATTGAGCATAACAAGTTACCACATCTCCTACTGATATAGGTTTAATAAAATTTATATCTTGAGCGCTCACAGTATATACTAATCCCTTTGAAATTTCTTTTGCTAAAATTCCACCACCAAGATCCATTTGAGCCATAATCCAACCTCCAAATATCTTTCCATTGACATTTCTGTAGGATGGCATAGCAAGTGTTTTTAACATTATGTTATCAGCTTTAGCAATACTGTTATTTTTATATTTTGACATTTGATTCACTAGTTGAACTTTAATATTTTTTAAAATTTTTATAAAAATTGTCTTTGATAATTATGTTAATTTTTACATGTAAAAAATTATTATAAACAATTAACTTTTTTAAATTAAAAATATCAAATATATTTAATATATTTATAAAATTTATTAATTAAATAATTATGATATAGTTATATAATGTTTTTTAAAAAAAATCAAAAAACATATTTTAATATACGAGAATACAGTCTAATAGACTATATTTTTATATTTAGAAAAATAATACAATCTAAATAAGTATATAATTATATAAGAAAAATATATATTTATTAATATATTTAACAAAAAAATATTTATATAAATTGGAAATATAATCAATAATTTTAATAATATTGAAATTAACCATCTAAATATTAACCAAATTAAAATTTTAGGAATCATGAGATTAATATTAAAAAATATGATTTCTATACCATTACACAACGCATTAGCTACATCTTTTTTTTCAGATATATAGTAAATAAAGGATATAAAAAACATACTATGTAATAACATTTTCAAAATTGTAAATAAACTAAATTTAACTTCTATTAATGAATATTGCAAACAAAGAATTAAAGAAAACAAAAAAAAAGATTTAAATACATATTTAATTATGTAATAAAAATTTTTTATTAAAAATGATGAAATAAATGGTATCACACCAAATATTAATGTTAATAAAAATAAATTACTAATAACTGTACTAATAATTTTCATAAATATAGAATAAAAAATTATTTTTTTTTGACTTGCGTTCATATTATATATCATTTGAAATGAAGATATTTTTTTAAAATAATCTATATTATATAAGCAAGATGCTTCATGTGTAGTAACACTAAAAGCACAGTGTATTAATAATTTTATAAGCGAGGTTATAGTAGAAAATATTAATATTTTTGTTATATTTTTATAAAAAAAATGATGTACATCTATCATTATCATATATATATTAAACAAGATATATCCTCCTTATATTAAGTAAATAATATATGTCGATATTATAAATAATATAACTATAAAAATATATTTTATTAAAAATTTTTTTACATAAAAACATTTATTTCTTAGGTAAAAATATTTTTTGTTTCATTCTTAAATCTAATCACTTGTTGTTTCATTTTTATTAACATTTTTTCAACATCACAAATATTATCTTCTATAATTTTTACTATACATGAACCACACACAATACCTTGTATACCAGTTTTCAAAATATCTTTAACTTGAGAAGGTTTATTAATTCCAAATCCTTGTATAATAGGAGAAGATTGATATTTTTTTAATTTTTTAATGGTTTGTACTAATAATTTATTAGAATATATTTTTTGAATACCAGTTACTCCAGGTCTAGATACGAGATACACGTACCCCTGGCTACTATCAGCTATTTTTTTTACTAAATTACTACTAGCGTCCGGAGGGCAAACAAAAACTGACAATATGTTATATGTATTTGCTATTTTTTTAAATGAATAAGATTCTTCTATTGGTACATCTGCAATTAAAACAGAATCAATACCAAATGAACTACAATATGAATAAAAATACTTTAATTTATGATATAAAATAAGATTAGCGTATGTTAATATTCCAATTGGAATTGCAGGATGTTTAGATCGTATATTTTTAATAGCACTAAAAAACTGCTTAACAGTAACATTATTTTTTAAAGCTCTATCATGTGCTTTTTGTATAATAATTCCATCTGATATTGGATCAGAAAATGGTATTCCTAATTCTAATGCATCAGCACCATTTTTGATTAAGATATCAACAAGCTCTAAAGAGACATCCATAGATGGATCTCCTAAAACTACAAAAGGAATAAAACAACATTCTTTTTTAGAATACAACTGTTTAAATAAACTTTTATATCGTGAGTTCATGTTTATACTTATTTTGACTTATTAATAATATTATCAATAGTTGTAAGATCTTTGTCTCCCCGACCAGATAAGTTCACAATTATTGTTTGTTTTTTTGTAGGATTCATATGCATTAATTTTAACGCATATGCAATAGCATGCGATGACTCTAAAGCTGGAATTATACCTTCTAGTCTAGATAATTTTAAAAATGCATCAATTGCTTGTTTATCAGTAATAGTTACATATTTAACTCTTTGTATATATTTTAACCATGCGTGTTCTGGTCCGATTGAAGGAAAATCTAAACCAGCTGAAATTGACCACGATTTTCTAATTTGTCCATCATTATTTTGCATGAGATATGATTTCATACCAAAATAAATTCCTTTCTTACCTAAATTTAAAGCAGCTCCATGTTGATTCGTATGTAATCCTAGTCCAGCAGGTTCAACACCAATTAATTTAACTGATTTATCCTTTAAAAAAGATGAAAATATTCCAATTGCGTTAGATCCTCCACCTACGCAAGCAACAATAAAATCAGGTAGAATATTATTTTTTGACAAAATTTGTTTTTTAGTTTCTTGTCCAATTATTTTTTGATATTCTCGTACAATAGTAGGATAAGGGTGGGGGCCTGCTACTGTTCCAATCATATAATGAGTATCAGGATAACTATTAGACCAATCTCTTAAAGCCGCATTACAAGCGTCTTTTAGAGTTCCTAATCCAGATGATACAGGAATTACTTCTGCTCCTAATAATCTCATTTTAAGAACATTTTGAGATTGTCTAGACATGTCTGTAACTCCCATGTATATTCTACACTTTAACTGCAACAGAGAACAAGCTATAGCAGAAGCTACTCCGTGTTGACCCGCTCCTGTTTCTGCAATAACGCATTTTTTTTTCATTTTCTTTGCTAATAGAGCTTGTCCTAATACTTGATTAGTTTTATGAGCTCCTCCGTGCAATAAATCTTCTCTTTTTAAATAAATTTTAGTTTTTGTATTGTTAGTAATATTTGTACATAATGTTAAAGGAGTAGGTCTACCTGCATAAGAACACAGTAAATTATGCAATTTTTTATTAAATTTTTTATTATTTTGCGCTTCAATAAAAATTCTTTCTAATTCATATAAAGCTGGCATTAAAATTTGTGGAACAAACATTCCTCCAAATTTTCCAAAATAGGGATTAAGTATAGTCATAATATTAACTGTTAATTTTTTTTTTAAGTAAATTCTTATTTTTTGAACAGAGTCGTAATATTGCAAATACTGATTTAATTTTATCAGGATCTTTAACTCCCGGACTTTTTTCTAAACCTGAATTTAAATCTAATCCAAGAAAACCTAATGTAGATGCTAAAAAAATATTTTTTATATTTAAACCTCCAGCTAACATCATATTAGATATATTAAATTGTGTTATTAATTTCCAATCAAAATTTTTTCCTGTTCCACCTGTTTTATGGTCTAATATGTAACGATCAATATATTCATTTTTATATATAACAGTATTTTGATTTACAGATACTGCTTTCCAAATACGCACATTATTAGGTAATAATTTCTTTAAAGTATTAATAAATTCATTAGTTTCTGTTCCATGTAATTGTACAGCATGTAGATTTAATTTATAAACTTTTTTTAAAATATCTTGATGCGTTTGATTACAAAAAACACCGACATATTTTAATGAAGCATTTTTTACAATTTTTATTCCTTGTTTTGTAGTAATGAATCGTTTTGATGAAGGAATAAAAATTAAACCTCCATATACACAACCTACTTGTTCTGCTAATTTAGCATTTTCATAAATTGTTAAACCACAAATTTTGTTATCACCGTATATTAATTTACGTACACAAAATTCTAAATTAGTTGAATGCATTAAATGTGTTCCAATTAAAAAACCATCAACTAATTTACTAAGTAAGCGAATATCTTTATAATTATTAATACCTGATTCGCAGATAATAATTTTATTTTGAGGAATTAACGGGGCAAGTTTTTTAGTAGTATCAAGATTTACAGATAAATCATTTAAATTTCTGTTATTAATTCCAATTACTGTAGCTTTTAAAAATAAAGCACGTTTTAATTCATTTAAAGTATGTACTTCAGTTAATATTCCTAAGTTCATACTAATTGCGATTTTAGATAATTGTATATACGTTTTATTATCAAGAATAGATAGCATTAATAATATTGCATCTGCTTGATGATACCGTGCATAATATATTTGATATGGATCAATAAAAAAATCTTTACATAATAATGGTTTATCTGTTTTTTCACGTGCTTGTAATAAATATTGAAAACTACCATGAAAAAATTTTTTTTCTGTAATCACCGAAATAACATCAGCATGTTTATGATAAGTTGATATTATTTCTGAAATATTAAATTTTTCTCTAATAATGCCGTGTAAAGGAGAAGATTTTTTACACTCTAATATAAATGATGGACTATTTTTTTTTAATTTTTTTTCAAAAAAATAGTTTGTTTTTTTAATTTTTCTAGAAAAAGAACTTAAAGGTACACTTTGTTTTTTATGTTGAATCCATTTTTGTGTATATTTTAATATTTTAGAAATTATATTATTTTTCATAATTTTTCTTAAATAAATAATATTTATAATGTAGATAACTTAGTAACAAAATCATATACTTGACCCGTATTAATGAAATTTAAAATTTTTAATGTATTTTGTGAAATATTATCATTTCCTAAAACTTTCATTAATAATGCTACATTAATTGCAATTGTTTGTGCATATACGGGACTCCCTTTTCCTTGCAATAATTTTATAGTTTCCATATAATTTTCTTGCTTAGTTTTGTTGATAAGATATTTTTTATTACATTTTTCTAAGCCAAAATCCTTCGGGTAAATTTTATATTTAATAATTTCTTTGTTATTTAATTCAACTACATGCGTTCTAGAATAGAGTGTAGCCTCGTCCGTTCCTCCACTATGTACAATAATAGCTCGTTTATATTGCAAATTAGACAATATTTGAGCATATAAAAACATTAATTCTTTTTTATATACACCAATCAATGCATGTTTAGGTTGAGCGGGATTCAGTAAAGGACCTAATATATTAAAAATAGTTCTAGTATATAGTGATTTACGAATATTTGAGATTTTTTTAAAATCATTAAAATATGAATTGGCTAATAAAAAACAAATATTTTCGTTATCTAGACATTTTCTAGATTTTTTAGGTGATAATGCAATATTTATATTTAATTTTTTTAATAAATTTGCAGATCCAAAGTTTCCAGAAGAACTTATATTGCATATTTTTGCTATTTTAATACCATAACATGCTGCAACCAAAGCACTAACAGTAGATATGTTAAAACTATTTTTTTGATCACCTCCTGTACCTACAATATCAGACACAATATAATTAGGTTTAGGAAATAATTTTACTGATTGCATTAAAAATTTTCTAGCTCCAATAATTTCTTCGTATGTTTCTGTTCTATACGACAGAATCGATAATATCGATGATATCTGTATATCATTAATATTTTTACGAAAAATATTATTAAATAAAGTATAACTTTCCAATTCATTTAAATATTTTCCATTATATATTTTTTTTAAAATTTTTTTCATTTGCATATACAACCATAAATAATATTCAGTTAACAATAGTAAAATGTATTAATATATCATTATAACTCTATTTTAAAAAATTGTTATATATCATATCTATGTTGTACTATATGATATTTTATATTAAATATTTTATGAAAAAACTTATTATTTAATACGTATTATATTAATTGCAATTTTTTATAAATTATTAATATATTAATATTAGTAAAATTAATTTTAAATATAAACATTATGTACAATATTTATATTTTCATAAATGAAAATTTCAATAAATACATCAGGATATTAAAATTAATTATAAATTATAATCAAACAATAAAATACGATTATATTTAAAAGCATACATAAAAATGTATGAAATATTATAAATAAATATTTATGAATATTTTTTCTAAAAATTGTTTTATTGAATTATTCATATAATTTATGTGAATAATAGATACAGAATATATGAACTAAAAAAAAATAGATATATATTATACATATAATAATTTTTATTATATTAATATATTGAATATTACATAAAATATAAATATATTGTTTATAATCAATAATTTATATATTATAATAATTATTTAGTTTAATGATAACACTCTTTTTTTATAAAAACAAAATATTTATTTTGTTAAAAATGTTTTAATAGATAAATATTTTTATAAACATATTTAAAAAATTATTTATATGTTTAAACAAAAAATTATATAATTATATTTATAATAATAAACTTGTTAAATGTAAAAAATGTTGTATATAAAATTATCAATAAAATTTATTATAATTTATATATATAGGAACTATTTTATGAAAGAAAGAATTCAAAAAATATTATCTAACTTTGGTTTAGGATCACGTCGTACTATTGAAAAAAAAATTCATCAGAAATTAATTAAAATAAATGGACAAATCGTCTCTTTAGGACAAAGTTTTTTAAAAAATGAAATAAAATGCGTTTTATTAAATAATAAAAAATTTTTTCTAAAAAAAAATACAACAAAAATCATTATTTATAATAAACCTGTTGGTGAAATTTGTACTAAAAAAGATGAAAAAAAAAGAAATACTGTTTTTGATAAATTACCGAAATTATTGTATTCTAAATGGATCAGTGTAGGAAGATTAGATATTAACACTTCAGGTTTATTGTTATTTACTAATTATGGAGAATTAGCATATAGACTCATGCATCCACGTTATATGATTAAACGAGAATACTTAGTTAAAATTTTTGGAAAAATATCAAAAAAAAAAATTTTAACTTTAAAAAAGGGAATTAAAATTGGTTCATCGATTTCAAAATTTTACGAAATTCTTAGTATAAATAATCAAAAAAAAAACAAATGGTTTCGAGTATCCTTGCTACAAGGTAAAAATCGTGAAGTACGTTTACTATGGAATTCAATTGGTATACAAGTTAATAAATTAATTCGAATTAGTTATGGTTCTATACTTTTACCAAGAAATTTACAGAAAGGAAAATTTATAGAACTAAATTCTGTTAATATAAAAAATATTTTTAATTCCGTCAATTTATAAATATTAAAATTTTTATAGTTAACAAAAAACAATTTTTAAAAATATTAATTATATATTTAATAAAAATAAACATAACACCATTTAGTTGATGTTTATTCTTAAAATATAAAATTACTGTAAATTTAATATGTTAAAATAAATACTTTATAAATACGTAATTCTTACTATATTAGTTATTTATTTTTTTGACGAATTAATTTTTTTATATACTGTACGTGTTTTTTTTAAAAAATATTTTAAAATATTGGCTTGTCCTATTAATATAACTTGACTTTTAATATAATCATGTCCTCCAATAAAATCTGTCATCAATGCTCCTGACTCTCTAATCTGTAATTCTGCAAAATTTATATTTAATAATTTTTCATTAAATCCAATATAAATATTAATTTTTCCAGAAGATAAATATGCTAAATCTAAAATAGAACAACCAGTGTGTCGAAAAGAAGTTGTTTCTCGGATAAGTTGTTGAATTAATAAAACATACAAATTAGTATTATATTGACTTCTTTGTCTAAAATAAAAAGCTATAATTTTATCAAAATCATTATCGTATGTACAACATCTAGTACGAAAACCGTTTAATTGAGCACCTTGACCTTTAATAGCTGTAAATAAATCATTTTTAATGGGATCATATATCACTGACATATACATTTGATTTTTTTCTTTTATTAATATTGATAGACAAAAATGTGGAATTTTTTTAATAAAATTCATTGTTCCGCTCAAAGAATTAACTAACCACTGATTATTTTGTATTGTAGATATTTTTTTAGAATATATATCATGAATAGAATGTTGAGGATATGATTGATGGATAATAGAATAAATTGAAGAAAAAATTCTTTTTCGTATTTTACGAAGATAATAGATTTTATTTAATGAATTTAACTCGTTCCTAATATCTTTAGAATCATAATTTTGAGCAATGATTTTTCCACCCATTCGAATAGCTCTGATAGCAATATTTAACATAGGATTCATTTAATAATCTCTCATATATAATATTATTTATAATAATAACTACAAATAAATATTTTTTAATATTAAAATTCAGAATCTTTATCTAACTGAATGTTTATTATATACTTGTTTAAATAAATTTAAAAAATTTATTTTTGTTTTAGGAAAAAATCATATCAATTAATATATTTCGGAAAAATAATGTTTAAAAAACAATGTTTAGAAAATAAATCAAAAAAAAAAATCAATTTATTAAATTTTAATTTGCAAAAAATGATAAATTTCGTATTACAATTAGGAGAAAAAAAATTTCGAGCTATACAGATAATGGAGTGGATTTATAAAAAAAATTGTATTAAATTTGAAAAAATGAATAATTTAAGTAATTTCTTACAAGAAAAATTAAAAAAAAAATCTGTTATTCAATTACCTTACTGTATAAAAGAATTAAAATCAACTGATGGTACAATAAAATGGAATTTTTTATTTGATACTGAATGTGTTGAAACAATATATATCCCAGAAAAAAAACGTGCTACTTTATGTATTTCATCTCAAGTAGGATGCATGTTAAATTGTAAATTTTGCGCTACAGGTAAACTAGGATATACTCGTAATTTGCTAGTTTCAGAAATTATTGGTCAAATATGGTATGCTATAAATAGAATAAATCAATATGGAAAACAAGCCTGTATTTTACCACCAATCAAAAATATTGTTATGATGGGTATGGGAGAACCTCTATTAAATTTAAAAAATATTCTTATTGTAATTGATATTATTTTACATAAATATGGTTTTAATTTTTCTAAAAATAAAGTTACTTTATCAACAGCGGGTCTTGTTCCAGCTATAAATAAAATAGCAGGAAAAATAGACGTCTCATTAGCAATTTCATTACATGCATCTAATGATTGTGTTCGTAACACAATTATGCCTATAAATAAACGTTATAATATTAAGATGTTACTATCATCTGTTAAAAATTATTTAAATAAATCAACAGCAAATCGAGGTATAGTAACAATTGAATATGTTATGTTATTATATATCAACGATGATAAAAGTCATGCAAAAGAATTAGCATGTTTATTAAAAAATATACCCTGTAAAATCAATTTAATTCCTTGGAATTCTATAAAAAATTCTTCTTATAAATGTAGTAGTTATAATAGAATCACTACATTTTTTGAATATTTAAAAAAAAAAGGTTTTATTATTACAATTAGAAAAAATAGAGGATCTGACATCCAGGCTGCGTGCGGACAATTAATAGGTACACAGAATTCTTTTCGTAAATCAATAAATATCTTTAATTTATAAATTTCATGTTTTATATAAAACAAAAAATTTTTTATATATCAAAATTTTTAAAAATTTAATTTAATTAATAATTTTAATCCAGAAGGTTTTATTTTATATGAGTAAAAAATATCAATCAGTTAGAGGTATGCACGATATTCTTCCTGTAGAAACTTATTTCATACAAACAATTGAAAAAAAAATAAAAAAAATTTTAAATAGTTGTTCATATTTTGAAATTCGTAGCCCAATAATTGAATATACCAAATTATTTAAAAAATCAATTGGCAATAATACTGATATTATTCATAAAGAAATGTATAATTTTAGAGATAAAAAAAAGAAAAAAATCTCATTGAGACCGGAAGGAACAGTCAGTTGTATTCGAGCTTGTATACAAAATAATATATTTTATAATTCTAAAATTCAAAAATTATGGTATTACGGTCCTATGTTTCGTTATGAACGACCACAAAGAGGACGATTTAGACAATTCCAACAACTTGGAGTTGAATACTTTGGTATAAATAATATTTTTATTGATTATGATATCATCATGTTAACCGTAACTATTTGGAAAAAATTAAATCTATCAAAATATCTAATATTAGAAATAAATTCTCTTGGTAACATAGAAGATAGAAAAGATTTTGTTTTAGATTTAAAAAAATTTTTTCAAAAATATATGTCAAAACTAACTACGTATGAAAAAAAATTATTATCCACTAATCCCATTCGTATTTTAGATAGCAAAAATACAAATATTATAAAATTATTAAGATTTGCACCTATGTTACATCATTACATAAATTCACATTCATATAAACGTTTTAAGAAATTATGCAATTTGTTAACTCAATCTAAAGTTAATTATATTGTAAATCATCGATTAGTTAGAGGTTTAGATTACTATAACGATACTGTATTTGAATGGACAGCAAAAAAATTAGGTTCACAAAGCGCTATTTGTGCAGGTGGTCGATACGATAATTTAGTAGAATATTTAGGTGGAATGAAAAATCCAGCTATTGGTTTTGCTATGGGTATAGATAGATTAATCACGTTAAAAAAATTAATTAATCCAGAATATTTTGAAAATTTTTTTATTGATATAAACATTATTTTTTTAGAATCTATGTATTCAGTATTATCAATATACATCGCTAATCAATTACACTCCATGTGGCCAAAATTAAAAATTAATACTTCTTTGAACAAATTTAGAAAAAATAATTATTTAAAAAAATCAAAAAAAATAAAATCAAAATTTTTATTAATTTTACAATCTAATCTATTAAATGTAAATAAAATTTTAGTTAAAAATATATGCAAAAAAAAAAATAAAATAATTTCAATAAATCGAATTTTTCAAAATCCATGTATTTTTATTAATTGATAATATTATTATATGACATATGATATTAAGATATGAAATTATTTAATCAATAAAATAATTTTTTACATCTTTCAAATATTAAAAATAATTGATACTTTATTATAAGAAAAAAAATGATAAATAAAAAACTACAAATAGCAGACAAAGAAATCTGGAATTTAATTCAAAAAGAAAAAGCAAGACAAGAATCATGTATTAATTTAATCGCATCAGAAAATTATGCAAGTCATTCTATATTAGAAGCTCAAGGTTCCTGTTTAACAAATAAGTACGCAGAAGGATATATTGGAAATCGTTTTTATAATGGATGTAATATAATCGATGAAATTGAAAGTATTGCTATTAATAGAGCTAAAAAGCTTTTTAATGTCGAATATGCTAACGTGCAACCTCATTCTGGGTCACAAGCCAATTTTGCAATTTTTCAGGCGTTACTAAAACCAAGAGATGTAATTTTAGGTATGAATTTAAATCATGGAGGACATTTAACACACGGATCTACTGTAAATTTTTCCGGAAAAATTTATAAATCTTATACTTATGGTATTACTTCAAATGGTGAAATAGATTATAAAAATTTTCAATATTTGTCAATGTTACATCGACCTAAAATGATCATTGGTGGATTTTCTGCATATTCAGGTATTTGTGATTGGCAATATATGCGTAAAATTGCTGATAAAATTAATGCTTACTTTTTTGTAGATATTTCGCATATCGTAGGTTTAATTATAGCTGGATTATATCCTAATCCTATTAAATATGCTCATGTTGTTAGTACTACTACACACAAAATTTTAGGGGGACCGAGAGGAGGATTAATACTTTCAAATAATGGAAACAAAACGTTATATTCTAAATTAAATGCGTCTGTTTTCCCTGGTAGTCAAGGAGGACCTTTAATGCATGTTATTGCAGCTAAAGCTATTTCTTTTAAAGAAGCTTTAAGTTCAGATTTTTTATTATTACAAAAAAATACAATTATATTTGCAAAAAAAATGGTTGAAATATTTTTAGAAAAAAAATTTAGAATTATTTCGAGAAAAACAAAAAATCATTTATTTTTAGTTGATGTTTCTACTAAAGGAATTACTGGAAAAGAAGCTAGTGATATATTATCTACTGCTAGAATTATTGTAAATAAAAATACTATACCTAATGATCCTAAAACACCTTTTATTACATCTGGAATTCGTATTGGTACTCCAGCACTTGCTAAACGTAAATTTAAAATCAATGATGTTAGTCAAATTACTTATTGGATATGTAAAATTTTAAATAATCCACATGATTTATCTTATATTCAAAAAACAAAAAAAAGAACAAAAAAACTCTGCAAAAAATATCCTATTTATAATGTATAAAAATTATTTATAATTAATTACTTATATAATTAGTATACATATTATCAAATTTATATTTTTTTTATATAAAATTTTAAATATAAAAATGTCTTACATAATATTTTTTTGTTCAATAATTAGTAAAAATATTTTATGTTACATGTATTATGTGTAACATAATTCTTATTAAGATAAGAATATAATATAAAATGTATCAATATAAATTATTTTTAATTGATTAAATTAACTATATATTAATAAATTATAATATAATTTTTTATTAAATAATTATTCACTATATTTAAAACTAATAAATATTAATAAATATAATAAATTAATTATATTATTCTATCAAAACCCACAAAGGATTTATTCCAGTAGATTGTGTAGTAATTTCAAATAAATAACCATTGTTATTATTAATATAATAAATTTTTATAGAATTAGATAATTCTCCAACAATTACTAATATATTACCATCTTCACTAATGTTAAATGATCTCGGTTGTAATAAGGTTCGATAAGTATGTATCTTTAATAATAAACCTTGTTTTTTATCAATATAAAAAAGAGAAATAATACTATTAGCTCGATCACAGGCATATAAATAATTTCCCGTAGGGTGAACGTGGATGTCTGAGGACCAAGCAGAGCATATAGATGATTGTGATATTAATGAAATCGATTGTATTAACTGTAATTTTATTAATTGATCATTAATAAACCACACATCAATTGTTCCGCTTAACTCATTAATTGAATATAAATATTGACGTAATGGATGAAAAGTAATATGTCTTGGACCACTATTATAGGCAGTACTAATAATATTTTTTAAAATTACAGTTATCTTTTTATTTTTATTATGTTGTATTTGATAAATATAAATTTTGTTTTCTTTAAGAGCTGATGCAAATAGTAAATTACTTGTATAATGCATTCTTATAGAATGACATCCTTTTAAATTTTCTATTAAAGAAACAGTACTACGAATTAACCCGTATAAATTTAAAGAATAAACACTAAATCCATTTCCGTGATATGAAGCACAGAATAACATTGTTTTTTTTTTATTTAATGAAATATAATTAGGTGTATTAAATACTTTAACTTCGTGTATTTTTCTAAACTGATTATTTAAATTTTTTTTATAAGTAATAATTTTATTATTTCCTGTTTCTCCAGTATATAATAATTGATATTTTTTGTTGTATTTTAATGGTTGAGGTTTACCAGGAGTAGTAATGGTATCTACCTTTAATAAAGTTAAATTATTTTTTAAAATCCAATGTTCAATGCAATGACTTACTGAACAAGAAATAAATATATCTTTTTTCACGTTTATTTCCACTTAAATTTATTCCTAATTTAGTAATTAATCTTTTTATATTACATACTTTATATTAAAGTAAAATCATTTTGATGTAGTAATATTACTTAATCGATTTTTTATTATATTAATCAAAAATTTTTCAATCCACAATAAAATATCCAATTCGTTATTAAATAAATGATAGTAATATAACTTGTTAGTAATTAATTTCCAATTATTCGGATTTTTAATAATTTTTTCACATATCCAATTAATATTTAAAATATTTTGTTTTTTAAAAACAAGACATACTTTCTTTTTAGAACATTGAATTTTTTTTATTCCTATTTTACTAGACAGAATTTTTACTTTTTTTAATAAAAAAAAATTTTTTACACATCTTGGTAATGTTCCGAATAAATAGTATAATCTTTTTTTAAGATTATTTAATTCTCTATTATTATTAATACGTGAAATCTTTTTATAAAAAAATAATCTAAGATTTACATCATTTATATAGTCTTCAGGAAAAATAGCTGATATATGTAATTGAATATTTACATTATTATCGCTAGAACTTAATTCATTAAGAGCAACGTTATTTTTACTTTTTTTGATTTCATCAATAGCATTATTTAAAAATTTTTTGTATAATTTTATTCCGATAGTTTTAATATGTCCACTTTGATTTTTTCCTAATAATTCACCTACTCCTCTAATTTCCGAATCGTGTATAGATAATATAAATCCAGAACCTAAATTTGTTAAAGATTGTATAAGGTTTAATCTTTCTTGTGCTTTTTTGCTAGGTTTTATATTATTTGACATAAAAAAAAATGCATACGCTTGTATTTTAGATCTACCAATACGACCCCTTAATTGATGTAATTGCGATAATCCAAATTTATCAGCATGTTCTATAATTATAGTATTTACATTGCTAATATGAATTCCGGTATCTATTATTGTAGTACATATAAGAATGTCAAAATCTTTATTTGAAAATTTACACATGATTTTATGTAAATCTTTTCGAGGTATTTTTCCGTGGCTTATTTGAATACGTGCTTCTGGAACTAATTTAGATAAATATTTTTTTTTTTCTTCTATATTTTTTATAACATTATATATGTAATATATTTGACCTCCTCTTTTTAATTCTTTAATAATAGCTTTTCGTATAGTCTGATTATCAGAATACTGAACAATTGTTTTTATAGCTAATCTTTTTTTTGGAGGTGTTGATATAATCGATAAATCCCGTATACCTAATAAAGACATATGTAAAGTTCTAGGAATTGGAGTAGCAGTTAATGTTAGAACATCTATATTTATGTATAATCCTTTTATTTGCTCTTTATGGTATACACCAAAACGATGTTCCTCATCAATAATTAACAACCCTAAATTTTTCCATATTAAAGATTTTGATAAAATTTTATGAGTACCTATTAATATATGAATACTACCTAGTTTTATTTTTTTTTGAATATCACGTTCTTCTGATAAAGAAGTAAAACGAGAATATGTATCAATATTATATGTATATTCAGCAAACCTATTTATAAAAGTATGATAGTGTTGTTGTGCTAATAATGTTGTAGGCACTAATAAAGCTACTTGTTTTTTATTATTAAGAGCTATAAAAGAAGCTCTCATGGCTATTTCAGTTTTTCCAAAACCTACATCTCCACACAATAATCGATCCATTGGAACAGGTTTTTGCATATCACTTATAATTTCTTCAATAGATTGTTGTTGATCTTTCGTTATAAAATATGGACATGTATTACAAAAATTATGATATTCTTGAGCATTTTTTTTAAAAGAAAATCCTTTTCTTAGTAATCGATGAGATTCATTATCAATTAATTGAATAGCTATATCATGAATTTTTTGTTTTATTTTTTTACACTCTAGTAACCATTTTTTATTGCCCAAAGTATGTAAAGGAACGTCTGAAAGTGTTGTAAAACCATATGATTTAATTAATTCAAGAGAAGTTATAGGAACATATAATTTAGCTTGATCTGCATACATAATAACACAATACTCTGCTAGTATCCCTTTAGTATTTAAAGTACATAAACCAACATATCGACCTATACCATATTTAATATGAACAACTAGTTGATTTTTTTTAAATGGTTGTTTTTTTGAAATAAATTCAGAAAAATTTTTTTTTATTATCTTTTTTTTTATATTTTGTGCCATATAATAAAAATATTCCAATATAAGATTAATAAAAAGAAAAATAATAACAGTTTTATACATAATTTTACTGAAAAAATATGTATAATATATTTTCTACAATTGATTCGTATATTTAAACTTTATAAATATAAATATCATATTATACTAAAGTAGTATAAATAAAAATAAAAATTTTAAAATATATATGTATTAATACTACTTAAACATACCACGAATATCATACATAATATTTTTAACTATATTAAATGATATTTATAAATATTGTTAATAATATTATTAATCATTTTAACATATAAATTTTATTAGAATTAAATATTTATATGTAATTATATACAAATATTTGTGTTTTTAAAAATCAAATAATATAGAAAATAATATTCAATTATATTAAGATGATATTTAACAAATTAAGTATTCTACACTGTAATATTGAAAATGGTTAATAAATCATTTAAAATATATTTAAATATAAAAAATTCATGTAGAAAATATTATTTCTATAATAATTATTATACTAATTAATATTATAGTTATAATTTTTTTTTAAATAAAATATTATAATATTAAAAATAAAAATTTTTTTACACTCATTCTAAATATGTATCTTAAAAAAATAATATTTAATATACATATTTAAATTTATTGGTATCTATTCAAATGAATATTAGAATTGCTATAAATGGATTTGGTCGAATTGGACGCATGATATTTCGACTAGCTCAAAAAAGACCCAATATAGAAGTAGTTGCAATTAATGATTTATTGACTCCACAATATATTGCATATATGTTAAAATATGATTCGACACATGGCTTATTTAAAGGATTAATTCAAGAAAAAGATAATTATTTACTCATAAATAATAAAAAAGTTTATATCTTTTCTGAAAAAGAACCTAAAAATATTGATTGGTACTCTCTTGATGTTGATATTGTTATGGAATCTACTGGAATTTTTTTAACTACTGAATCTGCTTCACAACACATACAAGCAGGAGCAAAAAAAGTTATTTTGACAGGACCGTCGAAAGATGACACTCCTATGTTCGTGAGAGGTGTTAATTTTAATCAGTATAATAATCAAAAAATTGTTTCTAATGCATCTTGTACAACAAACTGTTTAGCTCCTTTAGCAAAAGTAATAAATGATGAATTTGAAATTATTGAAGGTTTAATGACTACAGTTCATGCGACAACAGCTACTCAAAAAACAGTAGATGGAGTTTCTTTAAAAGATTGGAGAGGAGGAAGAAGTGCTTTACAAAATATAATACCTGCATCTACAGGAGCAGCACAGGCTGTAGGAAAAATTCTTCCAGAATTAAATAAAAAAATCACTGGTATTGCATTTCGAGTACCTGTAGCAAATGTATCAGTAGTAGATTTTACTGTTAGATTAAATAAAAAAACAAGTTATTTAAACGTTTGTTCTGCTATAAAATTAGCATCACAAACATACATGAAAGATGTTATTGGATACACAAATGAAGAATTAGTATCTAGTGATTTTAATGGATTGCATTTAACATCAATATTTGATGAAAAAGCCGGTTTATCTTTGAACAAAAATTTTATTAAACTAATATCTTGGTATGATAATGAAATTGGTTATTCTAGTAAAGCACTAGACTTAGCAGAATGGATTTCATCAAAATAATTTTATATATTTTATGAATGTATAAATGTCATATTTATATATATTCTGACAGTATTCAGTAATATTTATTTTAATACTGTCAAATATATATCTATTATGTATAAAAATTTTTATTAATAATTATTATATAATTTATATAATCCAAAATATTTTTAATAATTAAAGATTAATTACATAAATTATTAATTTCTGAAGCAATTAATTTCAACCAATTAGTAACGCGTTTTCTAGTTAAATGTGGTTGATTATCTTCATCAATTGGTAATCCAAAAAAATGTGTTTTGTCTTTTTGTGCGCGAGAAGCTTCAAAGAAATAGTTTTTAATTGGCCAAGAACCTACAAATTTAACATTTTTTTTTTTTAAAAGGTGATACATAATTCCTAGTGAATCACAGAAATATTCTGAGTAATCTTCTTGATCACCACATCCAAACAATGCTACTATTTTTTTATTTAAATGTATTTTTTTTAAAACATGTAAGGATTCTTCCCAGTCGCATTGTAATTCTCCGTAATACCATGTAGATATACCTAAAAATAAAATATCAAAATTTTCCATATTTTTTAATGGAGAAACAGCAATATCAAATATTGCAGATTTTTTAATATTTAATTTTTTCTGTATCATATAAGAAACTTTTTCTGTATTTCCGGTATCACTGCCATAAAAAATACCTATGTTTTTCATTGTGTATCCATATAAAAAAATATTAATAAAAATTGATATTATTAATACATAAAATGTATACTATATTTATAGTAGTGTTGTTATTTTAATTTTTAAAAAACAGATAAAAAAATAATTATTATTTATATATATATATAATATATTATATATATATATAAATAATAATTTAAAGTAGTTTATATAAATATTTTGTTTATATATTTTGTATAATATAGTATATTATATTTAATAGTATATTTTTAATATTCATTTATTTTTAATGTCTGTTTAAAAATAAATGAATATTAAAAATATTCTAAAAAAATATTTATATATAATGTATTTCTTTCAAAATAAAAAATAAATTTTTATAAAAAACAATAAAAAAACTATATTCATATGTTTAAAATTATTAAATAAACTCTAAATATAAAAAAACAAAGTTGTCGTGTAGTGCACACAAAAAACATAAATACATCTATTTTTTTATTATTATATCAATTTTTTCGAAATAGAAATATAATAATCAATTATCTCAATAACAATTTAATTTTTATAAAATCAAAAAAATTAAATTTATCCGTTTGTATAAAAAATTATTTTTTATTTAATCAATAAAATATATTAAAATTGAAAATATAATTTCAACCAAGAAAAGAGACAAACCTATTCAAAATATTTTTTATAAAAAAGATATTACTATTAATAAATTTTATAGTCAAAAAATATTATATACAATATATTAATAATAATTTTTATTTACTGTATAAAAATTTGATTTTTATAGAAATCATCAAATCATATGTTTAAAAATTACTTTTTATATACAATTTAAATTAATATTTTTAACAATTAAAACCATAAAAAAAACATAAATTTTATTTAATATACATTAAAATTTAATATATTAATTTTTCTGTAATAAAAATTAAAAATAGTACTTCATTCAAAAATTTTTATAAATTATGTATCCTATTGAATAGAACCATGAAATAAACATTTACATTAATATTATTAATTTTTAATATCTACTTTGAACGCAAGAATTTTATTAATATAAATATATTTATTGAGTATGCTAAAAAACAATCAATTCAAATACTCAATTAAGTATTATAAAAGAAAAATTCTTTAAAAAAAATTATTTTAATTATCATATAGAAAGATATATACTTAAAATAAATTAATATAAAATAATCAACAAAAATTATTAATAGTAAGTTGTATTGATTAAAACTAGAAATAATTTTTTTTAAAAAAATTAATACTATTTTTCTATCTATAATTATGAATTTTAATGATACTTTTAAAAATAAATAAAAAAAAATACAAAAATATTTTAAAAATATATAAATCCCCGCAATTCATAAAAAATATATTTAAATATAATTAGAAATTTATTTTCAAATATCAATATATATAAATATTATTTATAATTTACTACAAAATTTTTTAAAAAAAATCAGTATTTAAAAAAAAAAGAGTTCTTTAATATGAATAATTTTATTCTCGAAGAGATTATCAATAAAAAATTAAAAAGCCATAAATATAAAAAAGATTATACACCTAACGGTTTACAGGTAGAAGGAAAAGATGAAATAAAAAAAATAATTACAGGAGTGACAGCTTGTCAAAATCTTTTAAAAATTGCTTTACAAAAAAATGCAGATGCAATTATTGTACATCACGGTTATTTTTGGAACAATCAAGAAAAAAAAATTTTAGGTATGAATAGACATCGTTTAAAAATATTATTATCAAATAATATTAATCTATATAGTTGGCATTTACCGCTAGATTTACATCCTGAATTCGGTAATAACATTCAACTAGGAAAATTACTAAACATTACTACTTATGGTTGTGCATTTTCATATGTCTTTATAGGAAAATTCAAAAAAAAACAAACTGTAACATCATTAATTCAAACCATATCAAAAAAATTAGATAGAATTCCATTTCATTATGGTCGAACAGGACCTAAATATATTAAACGTGTTGCTTGGTGTACAGGAAAAGGGCAAAACTTTTTTAATCAATCTATAAAATTAAAAATTGATGCATATTTAACTGGAGAAGTTTCGGAAGAAACAATTCATATAGCTGAAGAAAATAATGTACATTTTTTTTCTTTAGGACACCATGCTACAGAAAAATCAGGAATTTTTTCATTAGGAAAATGGTTATCTCAAAAAGATCAAAACTTGAACGTTACCTTTGTTGATATACATAATCCAATTTAATAATATATTCCATTTATTAAATTTTAATTCGTAATTCACTATATAATAGATATGTAAAATATATATGACAAATAAAAAAAAAATATTTTCATTATGGAAGACAGGATGGTTGTACTCAAACAACCAATTATTTTTAGAAAACATTTATAAAAAATTTTTATCCAATTCAAAAACACTAGATTCATCTTGGAAAAAAACATTTAATAAGATATCTAATAATAAACGTATAACGAATAGTAACAACATTACTGCTCAACCTAAATCTCAAACAAAAAAAAATACTTTATATTCTTATTCTGATGTCATCTCAAAAAATTTAATACAAGAATATAAAAACAAATTATTAAAAGAAAAATTTTTAAATTTAATAAATTCTTACCGAATATATGGACATTATATGTCAAATTTAAATCCGCTGACATATTTAAAAACAATAAAAAACATTCCTGAATTATCTTATTTATTTCATAATATTCAATCAAAAGAACTTAATTATAAAATAAATTTCAATTTTTTATGTTTTAAAAAAAATATCAATTCCTTTAACGAAATGTATTTATTTTTCAAAAAAAAATATTGTAGTTATATTGGATTTGAATATATGCATTTAAATAATATCAAACAAAAAAAATGGTTACAAAATTATATTGAAACTAAAAATGTTAAAAACTCACTGTCTAGTAGTGAAAAAAAAGAAATATTAGAAGATTTAATTCAATCTACTACTTTTGAAAAATTTATTCATACTAAATTTCCAGGAAACAAACGATTTTCTTTAGAAGGATGTGACATTTTAATTCCAATGTTAAAAAGAATTATAATGTTTTGTATTAAAAAAAAAACCAAAAAAATATTTTTAGGTATGGCTCATAGAGGTCGATTAAATGTAATGTATAATATTTTACACTATAATGTATTACACATGTTTCATAATACAGATTTGTCCTGTAAACATCATAACGGTACTGGAGATGTAAAATACCATATAGGATTAAAAAAAACCATCCAACAAAACAACAAAAAAGTTGAAATTAACTTGTTAGATAACCCTTCACATTTAGAAATTATAACACCTGTTGTTATTGGTTGTTGTAAATTTTTTTTAGATCAAAAATCTTCTCAATATAAACCTTTACCTGTTATTATACATGGAGATGCTGCTTTTATTGGACAAGGTGTAATACAAGAAACTTTAAATATGTCTCAAGTTCCTGCATACAATGTTTTAGGTAGCGTACATATTATTATTAACAATCAAATTGCTTTTACTACATCTAAAAAAAAATATTTAAGAACTAGTTTTTATTGTACAGATATTGCGAAGATGATTGATTCCCCTATTTTCCATGTTAATGCCGATCAACCTGAACATGTGATATTTACTATTGAGTTAGCTTTAAAATTTCGATATTTATTTAAAAAAGATGTTTTTATTGAATTAGTCTGTTACCGAAGATTAGGTCATAATGAAGTTGATGATCCATATATAACTCAGCCAAAAATGTATAATATAATAAAAAAACATAAAAGTATTTGTACTTTATACTCTAAAAAAATAATAAATATATTAAAAAAAAGAAATACTTCATATGAACAACTATATATACATTTTATGCAAAAATTATATAAAAGAATACAAAACTATAGTTCCGATAAAAATAATTTAAAAAAAATACATCATAAAAACAATCCTAAAAAATATTTAATTAACCGAGTTCACGATTTAGATTCTCTAAATAAAATAGCAACTGAACTATTCACTTTACCAAAAAATTTAATTGTACACAATCAAGTAAAAAAAATTTTTTTTAATCGCATGCAAATGATTAATAACAAAATTCCTTTGGACTGGGGTTCGGCAGAAAATTTAGTTTATGCTGTTTTAATGTACTATGGTATTACATGTCGATTAACTGGAGAGGATGTACGAAGAGGAACCTTCTGCCATAGACATGCTTCTGTTATTTGTCAACAAAAAAATACTACATATATTCCATTACAAAATCTATCTTCTGTTAGCGGTTTATTTTATGTTTGGGATTCAGTTTTATCAGAAGAATCTACTTTAGCCTTTGAATATGGTTACTCAAAAGTATCTCATACTACATTAAATATATGGGAAGCTCAATTTGGTGATTTTTCTAATGGAGCTCAGATTGTTATAGATCAATTTATAACATCTGGTTTACAAAAATGGGGATATTCTTCATCTCTAGTAATCTTACTCCCACATGGTTATGAAGGACAAGGACCTGAACATTCATCTGGTCGATTAGAACGATATTTACAACTGTGCGCACAAAACAATATTAAAATTTATATACCTACTACAGTATCCCAAATGTATCATATTTTGTTACAACAAGGATGTAGTAAATATAAAATTCCTATAATTATATTTACCCCTAAATCATTGTTAAGAAACCCATTAACATTTATATTCATGAAAGAATTATTAATAGAAAAATTTCATAAAATTTTATTAACACAATTAAACAGTACTTATAATTCAATATCTTGTATTATTTTTTGTTCAGGCAAAATTTATTATGAATTACTAAGTTTTTACCAAAAAAATAATATTATTGATACTATAATAATACGTATTGAACAATTATATCCTTTTCCATATTTAAAAATAAATAAAGCTATCCATAAATTTACTCAAGTAAAATATTTTATATGGTGTCAAGAAGAACCAATAAATCAAGGTAGCTGGAAATATATATATTTTTATTTCAAAAAATATATTTTAATAAATTATAAATCAATTTTTTTAAAATACATTGGTCGACCAAAATTCTCTTCTACTGCAGAAGGAAATTTAATAGATCATAAAATGCAACAAAAAAAAATTATAAAATCAGCATTTTCAATGTCAATGAAAAAAAAATAACAAGTGAAAAATATGAATAAAAATATTAAAATTTTAGCTCCTGATTTACCCGAATCAATTAATAATGCAGTAATCTTAAAGTGGCACAAACAAATAGGAAATACTGTTCAAGAAGATGAATTAGTAGTTGAAATTGAAACAGATAAAATTATATTAGAAGTATCATCTCCTGTTTCTGGTATCTTATACTCACAAAATATGTCTATAGGCCAGAGTATACAGTCACAGTCTGTATTAGGATATGTTCAGCCAATTAAAAAAAAATCAAATATATTTAATACAAAAACCCATTCAGTAAAAAAAAATAATGAAAGAGATTTTTTTACACCAAAGATACGTAGATTAATAACAAATAATGAAATTAATAAAGTGATGATTAAAGGAATAAAAATAAACAAAAAAATTACTAAGGATGATTTTATTTTTAAAAAATCATGTATTTTAAATAAAGAAAAACAAACTGAAAAAACAAAAACAAACATTTTACTAGAAAAAATTGTAAATAATGACACGTCATCTAGAACAAGATCTTGTAATCGGATTGCAATGAATCCATTAAGAAAAAAAATATCAGAAAGATTATTATCAACTATTCAAAATACAGCTATGTTAACTACTTTTAATGAAGTTAATATGAAACCAATTATGTTGTTAAGAAATAAATACGATGACTGTTTTAAAGAAAAGCATGGTGTAAAACTAGGATATATGTCTTTTTATGTAAAAGCAGTAATACATGCATTAAAAAAATTTCCGGACATGAATGCCTCTATAGAGGGCACTGATATTATTTATCACGATTATTATGATATTAATATTGCTGTATCTACTCCTAGAGGATTGATAACACCTGTTCTAAAATACGCTAATCATTTATCTATGTTTGAAATTGAAAAAAAAATAAAATCTTTTTCTATTTTAGGTCAGTCTGGAAAATTACAGTTAAAAGATCTAGAATCTGGTACATTTACTATTACTAATGGAGGAGTTTTTGGTTCACTATTTTCTACTCCAATCATTAACCCCCCCCAAGTAGCTATTCTAGGCATGCATTATATTAAAAATAGACCAGTAGTTATATGTAATAAAATAAAAATACTTCCTATGATGTATTTAGCTATATCCTATGATCATCAATTAATTGATGGAAAACAAGCAATACAGTTTTTAAATTGTATAAAAGATACTATAGAAGATTTTTCTAGAATTATAATAGACATATAATGTCGAGATATTTTATAAATGATATTTTAGTATGATTATTTTAATATAATAAAATCAATATATAATTAATATACCTTGAATATTTTTTATATAATAATTAATTATATTATTAAAATTTATGTATTGCACACCAAATCAATTATATAAAATGTTAAATTTGTTTTATTACTTTAAAAGATTAGTTAATCATACTTTCTGACATACCGAATATAATATATGTACTATATTTTTTATTTTATAAAAAATAAAAAATACATTGTACTGTGATTAATATTTAGTACACAATACTAATTAATTTACATATTTTAACAAAAATAATACAATATTTACTGTATACAGAAAAATATACATGAAATTATGACATTCTATGTATTTTGAAAACATAAAATTTAGGTGAATGATGAAAAATAAAAAAATAGTACTAATGAGACACGGAGAAAGTCAATGGAACCAACTAAATAAATTTACTGGATGGAAAGATATTTCATTATCCGAAACAGGAAAAAAAGAAGCTCGGCATGCAGCTAAAATATTACAAAAAAATAAATTTAAATTTGACATTGCATATACATCAGTATTAAAAAGAGCTATCCATACTTTATGGATAATATTAAAAAAATTAGATTATGCATGGATACCAGTGCATAAATCATGGAAATTAAATGAAAGAAATTATGGATCTTTAGAAGGTTTAAACAAAGATGAAGTAGTGAATCAGTATGGGCACAAACAAGTTCAATTATGGAGAAGAAGTTTCTCTGCTCTACCTCCAAAAAACAATAATTCAGATATTATTTGTTTAAAAAATGACGAAAAATATAAAAATATAAAAACAGAAGACCTTCCAAATTCTGAAAACTTAAAAATGACATATCATAGAGTAATTAATTTTTGGAAATCTAATATTTTACCTCAAATACAAAAAAACAAAAAAATAATCATAGTAGCACATGGTAATTCCTTACGTGCATTAATAAAGTACTTGAATAATATTAATGATGTTGAAATTGAAAAAGTAGATATTTCTACTGGTTCTCCAATTGTATATGAATTTTCTCACGATATTAAACCTTTACAATATTATTATTTATAATATATTTTATATTAAAATTAAATTCTTAAATTATTTGATAAAATATTAATATAAATGTTTTTTCAGTTTCTAATAAAAACGTTCTATTTAAATAATCTTAATTTTTAAAATTAATACATTATTTTCATAAAACTAATATTCAAAATTTTTATGTTATTTAAATAAATATTAAACATTAAGGTCGCGTCATTATAATGATTAAAAAAATAGGAGTTTTGACAAGCGGTGGCGATGCTCCGGGAATGAACGCAATTATACGGTCTATAGTATATACAGCTCGAAATAATAATTTAGAAGTAATTGGTATCAAAAATGGTTTTTTAGGTTTATATAACGATACTATTATTCCATTATATCGTAATAATGTATCTAACTTAATGAATACAGGTGGAACATTTTTAGGATCTTCTAGATTTTTAGAGTTTAGATTGCCGCAAATACGACAAACTGCTGTTAGTAATATTTTAAAAAGAAAAATTGATGCTTTAATTATAATAGGTGGTGACGGATCATATATAGGAGCTAAATGTTTAACTGATATGAACGTTCCTTGCATAGGAATTCCAGGTACAATTGATAATGATGTTTCTGGAACTGACTATAGTGTAGGGTATTTTACTGCCTTAGAAACAATAGTTAATGCTGTTGATAAATTAAGAGACACCATTTCTTCACATCAAAGAATTTCTATTATTGAAATAATGGGTCGTTATTGCGGAGATTTAACATTATTGGCAGCTATTGCCGGAGGGTGTGAATTTATTATTATTCCAGAAATAATTTATAGAAAAGAATCATTATTATTAGAAATACAAAAAAGCATAAAAAAAGGCAATAAACACGCTATTGTAGCTGTTACTGAACATATATGTGATGTTAACAAATTGGCCAAATATATTCAAAGAAAAACTAATAAAGAAACGCGAGCTACTATATTAGGACATATTCAAAGAGGTGGAATACCAGTAGCATACGATAGAATACTGGCATCTCGTATGGGTATACATGCTATAAAACTACTTTTAAATGGACATAAAGGAAAATGTGTTGGTATTATAAATAATCAAATGGTTCACCATGATATTGATTATGCATTAAAAAACATGAAACAATCATTCAAAAAAGATTTATTACACGTAATAAATAATCGTATCGTCTAAAAAAATTTTTAATTTATTTAAATACTATTGTTCCAATAAGTGCCGGTAATCCGGCGCTTAAATATAAGTTATTATCTCAAAAATTAAAAATATTATACATACATATATATAATATTCAATTTTATAATAATAACTCATATTATTTAATTTTAAAAAAATATTGTAATAATAAATCATTTATATGAAAAATAATAAATTATTTACATAATTATTAAGAAATATATTGTACAAAAAAAATGTTTTGCACAAAAATACAAATTAAACATTTATTAATTTTATAATTTTAATAAATTCTGTTATTTCTAGAGCAGATCTACCAATTAAAAAACCATCAATATCTTCTTTAGACATCAATTCTGATACATTTTTATTTGTTACTGCTCCACCATACTGAATAAAAAAATTTTTTATTTTATAATTTGATTTAAAATTTATATATTGACGAATAAATTGAGCAACATATTGTACTTCTGAAGGAGTAGCAGAATTTTGTGAACCAATAGCCCAAATCGGTTCATAAGCAATAATAGAGTTATCAAATGCATGTGTACCACACATATTTAATATAATATCTATTTGTTTAATACAGACTTCTTCAATTCTATTATTAATTTTTTCTTGTTTAGTTTCTCCTATACATAAAATTGGAATCAGATTTTCTTGTTTTAATAATCTAAATTTATTTGCAACTACATGATTAGTTTCTTTATGATTAAATCGTCTTTCAGAATGACCAATAATTACATATTTAATCATCATATCATTCAGCATATTAGGAGAAATTTCTCCAGTAAAAGATCCTAAAATATGATTATCAACATTTTGGGCGCCTGAAAAAATTTTTTTTTTTTTAAAAATTGATAAATTTTTAATTATATAAGCATATATAATAGGTAAAGAAATTATTATTGTCCCTTTAGGATTATATTTTGTAATAAATAGACTCAATAATTTTAAAAATTTTTTTATTTTTTTTTTTGTACCATTTAATTTCCAATTACCTACAATTATTGGTTTTATCATTTTATAACACCTATAGAAGCAATTATTAGAGTTCAATATACTCAAATAATTGCTAAATTATAAAAAATTATTTACTGAAAAATATCAAATTTTAATTATTTAAAATCAAGTAATATATTTAACTATTTTTTATATATAAAATATATAATTTTTAGTTTTTTAGTTCAAAATAAGATACATATTTTTTAAAAAAATTCTCATCTATGCTATACCTTATATCTACAATAATTTATTGATAAAAATAAAAAATCACTAAATCCCCTTATTTTCATATATTTACTATTATTTTAAAAAATAATATATTTTAAAATATTTTTTACTCAAAATTTAATAATTTTTTTTGAAATATAAATATTTATTAACTTAATAAAATAATTCTAATTATATTAGATATTTTTTAAATAAATGTGTTGAAAATATTTCTGTAAAAATATTAATTTTTAGCGTCTTCAAATGCTTGTGTCATAGTATTATCATTTTTTTTAAAGTCAATTGAATTTTCTTTTAATGAAAAATTTTGTATATTTTTTAAATATAATTCTTCTGTGATTGATACATATACAGTTCTATTTTTTTTATCAAATCCAAGAATTTGAACTAACAAAGTATTCCCAATAGATAAATTAGATATATATTTTTGACGATAAGAAGATGGTATATTTGCTAATTTTAAACATCCTAAAATACCTGTTTCTATTTTTAATAATATAGCTTTTTCTTCAATTGATTCAACTACACCAAAAATAACTGTATTTTTTGGATTATTTGAGATATATTTATAGAATGGATCTTCTTGAAGTTGTTTAATTCCTAAAGAAATCCTCTCTCTTATGGAATCTACCTGAAGGACTACTGCTTCTATGTTTTGACCTTTTTTATATTTTTTTACTTCTTTGTCTCCTGAAACAAACCAAGATAAATCGGATAAATGAACTAAACCATCAATACCACCTTTTAAACCTATAAAAATTCCAAAATCAGTAATAGATTTAATTTTACCGGATACCTTACATCCTTTATTATTTTTTTCAGCAAATATATTCCATGGATTAATTTTACATTGTTTAATTCCCAATGAAATACGTCTTCTGGATTCATCAATATTTAAAATAGATACATTAATTTTTTCTCTAGGTTTTACAACTTTAGAAGGATGAATATTTTTGTTAGTCCAGTCCATTTCTGAAACATGTACTAATCCTTCTACACCTTCTTCGATTTCTACAAAACAACCATAATCAGTTAAATTAGTAACATATCCCGCATGTTTACTACCTTCTGGATAACGTTGTATAAGATTAGTCCAAGGATCAACTCCTAATTGTTTTAAACCTAATGATACTCTTATTTTTTGTTCATCAAATTTTAATACTTTAACTTGAATTGTATCACCTATTTTAACTATTTCACTGGGATGTTGGACTCTTTTCCAGGCCATATCAGTAATGTGTAGTAATCCATCTACTCCTCCCAAATCAATAAAAGCACCATAATCTGTTAAATTTTTAACTATTCCTTTAATGATGTTACCTTCTTGTAAGTTTTTTAACAACTGATCACGTTCAGCGTTATTTTCTAATTCAATAACTGCTTTTCGTGAAACAACTACATTATTTCTTTTTTGATCTAATTTAATAACTTTAAAGTCTAGATTTTTTCCTTCTAGATGCAGAGTATCTCGGATAGGACGAACATCAACTAAAGATCCAGGCAAAAAAGCTCGTATATCATTTAATTCAACAGTAAAACCGCCTTTTACTTTACCGTTAATTATACCTCTGACATTACGTGATTCTTTATGAGCTTTTTCTAGATTAACCCAAGATTCATGTCTTTTGGCTTTTTCTCTTGATAAAACAGTTTCACCAAAACCATCCTCTATAGCATCTAGAGAAACATCGATCATGTCTCCTACCTTTACTTCTAACTTACCACTAGAATTTTTAAATTGTTCTATAGGAATAAAGGATTCTGATTTTAATCCTGCATCAACTATAACCATATCATTATCTATTGATATTACTGATCCTTTAATAATGGATCCTGGACGAGTTTCTACTTTTTTTAGCGATTCTTCGAATAGTTCAGCAAAAGATGTTGTCATATAAAATGTTTTATTCATGTATATTATGAAAGTTTAAAAGTGTTTAAAATAAGTTAAACAACCATAAAAAGTTAATTAAAAACCATTTATTTTTTAAATGGAGTATAATAAAAAAATATATAAAAATTAATACTACTATTACCTAAATAGATAATTAACATGTAATTATAGTGATATTAATAAAAAACAATAATTTTATAAATAAAAAACTTTAAATCATTAAAATTACAATTTTAATATTTCGCGTGTTGACTAATTTAATAAAATTATTGATTATTAAATAACATCTTTTTATTTGAAAAATAATTTAATAAAAAAATACAAATATATATTAATTATCATAAAAAATCGCTGTATTAAAAATCAATATATATACTAAAATATTTAAAAAATTTTATACGCAATTATTTATATTTACAATTATTTTTAATCAATGAAATATAAACTAATTAATTAATAGAATTTTATATTCTAGATAAAATTACTACATTCAATTTTTTAAAAATGACAAATTGAATTAAATTTTTCAAAAAAAGACGGAAATGTTTTATTTACACAAGTTGGATTTAATAATGTTATTGGTACCTCAGATAAAGCAATTAAAGAAAAACACATAGCTATACGATGATCATTGTACGTATTAATAGTAGCTTGTAAGAATTTTTTTACAGGATAAACAATTATAAAATCACGTCCTTCTTGTACTGTAGCACCAATTTTTTTTAATTCAGTTGTCATAGCATACAAGCGGTCTGTTTCTTTAACTCTCCAATTATATATGTTTTTAATATAAACAAAATTATCTGCGAACAAACCTAGCATGGCAATAGTCATAGCTGCATCTGGGATATGATTACAATCAATAGTAATACCAGATAAGTTATTTTTAGTACAAATTAGTGAATTTTTTTTCCAAAAAATAGATACTCCCATTTTTTTTAATACATCAATAAATTCCACATCTCCTTGTATACTATTTTTTTTTATACCGTTAATTTTTACAAATCTTCCTTTTATAGCTGCAGCTGCTAAAAAATAAGTAGCAGAAGACATATCACTTTCTACTAAATATTTTTTAGGAGAAACATACGTTTGATTTCCCTTAATAAAAAAATACTTATAATTATCTATAATATTTATTGAAATGCCAAATATTTTCATTAAATTAATAGTCATGTCAATATATGGTTTAGATACTAATACACCTTTAACAATAATTGTTGTATCTAATTCTGCTAAAGGAGCAATCATTAAAAGCGCACTTAAAAATTGACTTGATATTGAGCCATCTACAACAATTTTTCCTCCTGTAAATCCTCCTTGTACATATATAGGAGGATACTCTAAGTTGTTTAAATAACTAATATTAGCTCCTCCTAATTGTAATGATTCTACTAAATGATGAATTGGTCGTTCTTGCATTCTCTTGTCACCAGTTAAAATAATTTTATTATTTTTAATAGATAATACTGCTAATAATGGACGCATAGCAGTTCCAGCATTACCTAAATACAAAGTAATTTTTTTTTTCATATAAAAAGGACCAGAATTTCCTTCTATTATACATTCTGATTTATTATAATCCCAATGATATAATACACCTAACTGAGATAATGCTTCTAGCATATATTTAACATCATCACTATATAATAAATTTTTTATAATCGTACTACCTGTAGATATAGCTGATAATAATAATACTCTATTTGAAATACTTTTTGATCCTGGTAAATTTAATTCACCTTCAATATATTTAATAGGTGATAAAGTTAAACTTTTTTGCATGACAAACAAACTCCTACAAATAAATAGTAATAATTATAAGATTTTTTTATATTGGTGTTAACTGAACTTTTCTTCAAAATATTTCATAAAACTAATTAAATGATAAATCCCTTCAATAGGCATAGCGTTATATATAGAAGCTCGAATTCCTCCTACTAAAGAATGTCCTTTTAAACCCAACAATTTATATTTTTCGGCAGTATCAATAAATAAATTAGTTAATTTTTTTTCCTTTAAATGAAATGTCACATTCATATGTGACTGATGAGAAGGTATAATATAATTTTTATAAAAATTAGTAGAATTTAAATATTGATATAGTAATTTTGCTTTTTTTTTGTTATTTTTTTCTATAACAGATAAACCGCCTAAATTTTTGATCCATTTAAAAACTAGTCCAGCTACGTACCAGGAAAATACACTGGGAGTATTTAACATAGAATTTGATTTCATTAATAACTTATAATTTAAAATAGAAGGAGATTTTATATTTGACTGCATTAATAAATCGTCACGAATAATTACTACAGTAATACCTGCAGGACCAATATTTTTTTGAGCACAGGCATAAATAATACCGTATTTTTCTATATTAATTTTTCGTGATAAAATAGTAGAAGAAAAATCACCTACTATAATTTTATTATTAAGTACAGGTTCTTCAAAAATTTCTATTCCTTCAATCGTTTCATTTGGACAATAATGTAAATATGTATGTCTAGAAGAAACTTTCCACTCTTTTACTGGTTGAATGGAAATAACTTTATTCCTTAATATTTTTCGTACGGATATACATGTAGGGCTACAGTATTTTTTTGCTTCTTGATAAGCACACAATGACCAATATCCACTGTGTATGTACTCTGGTTGGGTAAATTTATGTTTTAAATTTAACGGAATAGCAGAAAATTGACCTCTTGCTCCACCATGACAAAATAAAACATAGTAATTATTAGGTATATTTAATATAAAACGTAAATCTTTTTCAACCTGAACAGCATATTCCATAAACTTTTGACTACGATGACTGATCTCAATAATTGAAGATTGAGAGTCATTCCAATTAAAAAAATTCTTTTTTATTTCAGACAAAACTATTTTTGGAAGAATAGATGGGCCAGGATTAAAATTATACACAATAGCCATATTTATCACCAATATAATTGCTTTATATTTTAAGTACTACAGAATAGAAATAAGGATTTTTATGCATTAACGTATACACTAAAATTTTTAGTAAATTACATTAAAAATTTCATACCGTTCATATAAGGTTTTTGCAATACTTTTGGAATAGATATTTTTCCATTAGAACATTGAAAATTCTCTAAAATAGCGGCTAAAATCCTACCAACAGCTAATCCCGAACCATTCAAAGTATGTAAGAAAAAGTTTTTTTTAGTACTACTATCTTTATAGCGAGCATTCATTCTTCTAGATTGAAAATCACCAATCATTGAACATGAAGATACTTCTCTATATATTTTTTGAAAAGGAAACCATACTTCTAAATCATATGTTTTTTGAGATGAAAAACCTAGTTCACCTGTACATAATAATATTTTTCTATATGGTAATCGTAATAATTGCAATATTTTTTCTGCATGTTGTGTTAAAATTTCAAGTGTATTTTCAGATTTAAGAGGATGTACAATTTGTATAATTTCAACTTTATCAAATTGACGATTCCTAATTAATCCTTTAACATTTTTTCCATAAGTATTTTTTTCAGCACGAAAACAAGAACTCAGAGCAACAAATTTTAACGGCAATTCTTTAAATAAAACAATTTTATTTTGAACCAAATTTACTAAAGGTACTTCGGATGTTGGTATCAAAAAAAGTTTGTCATATCTATTCTTTTGATGATCATTATGCAATGTATACGTATGAAATAAATCTGATTTAAATTTTGGTAACTGACCTGTACCAAACATACAAGAATCTTTTACAATATGAGGAACATACACTTCTTCATACCCGTGTATTTGAGTATGTACATCCAACATAAATTGTCCTAATGCGCGATGTAAGTGTGCAATCGGACCTTTCATAATCACATAACCAGAACCAGAAATAACAGAAGATGTCTTCCAATCAAAACCTTGTAATTTATTTCCAATTTCTATATGATCAATAATAGAGAAGTTATATTTTTTTTTTTTTCCCCATGAATAAATTTTTTTATTATTTTTTTCTCCTGTACCTATAGGTACATCATGATGCGGTATATTAGGAACAAAAATAAGTATTTTATATATTTTTTTTTTTATTTTTTCTAATTTTTTTTTCAGACTATTAATAGCTAAACGAGAGGCAATAATTTGATTTTTAAAAACATCACAGTCATTAAAAAATTTTTTTCTATACACTAAATGTTTTGACATTCTTTTATGTTCTGATATTTTTTTTTCACTAAAAATCTGTATTTTTTTGCGTTTTTTTTCTAATTCTTTTAATTTATCTATATTTAAAATATAATTTTTTTTCTTTAATAAATCTTGATAAAAAAAATAATTATCTTTAACTGCATTAAAATTTAACATAGTACTTATAATTTTCCAGTATACAAATTTTTAATAAATATATAATATGTATAAAATATATATATATTTATTATATACATGATGTTTAATAAAATAAATTCATAAATACTGCATATTTCTTGTATTATTAAAACATTTAATAATTTTATTATTAAAACCTTTTTTATATAAATATATATTTTGATTATTAATACAAAATAAAAAACAAACAAAATTATATTTAAAATAATAATCCTATTATTATACACAAATCTTACTTTTATTATATTAACTATTTTTATTTAAAAATTTTAAAATAAAAATTCGTTTTTAGGGAAGAACAATAGTATGAATAAAATAAAAAAAAAACATGCACAATTAATTATTATTGGATCAGGACCAGCAGGATATACAGCGGCAATTTATTCTGCTCGATCTAATATTGATACTCTATTAATAACTGGATCTCAAATAGGCGGGCAATTAATACAAACTGATGAAATAGAAAACTGGCCAGGAGACTATAGTCATATCAACGGAATTACATTAATGAATCGTATGTTACTTCATGTAAAAAAATTTTCTGTTAACATTATTCATGATGTAATTAAATCTGTAAATTTTAAAAAAAATCCTTTTGAGTTACTTGGGGAAGAGTATTCGTATACTGGTTACGCTATTATTATAGCAACTGGATCTCATACAAAATTGCTAAATATTAATTCAGAAAATCTGTACATGGGAAAAGGAGTGTCTACCTGTGCCGTTTGTGATGGATTTTTTTATAAAAACCAATTTGTAGCTGTAGTAGGAGGAGGAAATTCAGCTTTAGAAGAAGCTATATATTTATCTAATATAGCTAAAAAAGTGTATTTAATTCATCGTCGTAATCAATTCCGAGCAGATAAAATATTAATTAATCGATTGTATGATAAAATAAAAAAAAGAAATAATATTATTATTTTATTTAATTCTATTGTTATGGACATCTTAGGAAATGATATATCAATGAATAAAATTAAAATTTATTCTAATATAGATAGTACGGTTAAATATTTAAATGTATCAGGATTATTTATTGCAATTGGACATATTCCAAATTCTCAAATATTTTCTAAATATATTGACATTCAAAATAATTATGTAAAAATCGATTATAATAAAAATTATATGAAAACACAAACTAACATACCAGGAATATTTTCTGCTGGAGATGTATCTGATTCAATCTATAAACAAGCTATAACAGCTGCGGCAAGTGGATGTATGGCTGCTATAGATGCTGAAAAATACTTAAATAATAATTTAAAATAATATAAAAATTTATATAAACTAGTTAAGGATTTATTTAATGAAAGAAAAAAGCATAGAAATGCAAGGCATAGTAATAGATACTCTTCCTAATACTATGTTTAAAGTTGAATTAGAGAACAAACACATAATTATAGCTCATATATCTGGAAAAATGAGGAAAAATTATATAAGAATCTTAACAGGTGATAAAGTTACATTAGAAATGACACCTTATGATCTTAGTAAAGGAAGAATTATTTTTAGAAGTAGATAAAATTTTTAATAAATATTTTTTTTTTTTTTGAAAAATAAATTAACTTGTTTATGAAAAAGTTATAATTATACGAAAATATTTGTAATAGTTAATATTATCTATTTTTATGATGTTCAAAAAATCATCAAATAAATAACTTAATTATTATAAATTAAAAAATATTAGGATAAATATGCGTACTAAATATTGCGGAGAAATTACACCAGTTGATATAAACACAATAATTACTGTATGTGGTTGGGTTAATAAAATACGAATTTTAAAAAAAATAATTTTTGTTGAAGTAAAGGATACTACAGGAATCATACAAGTTATTTTTAATAAAAAAAATGATGCATATATTTCTTCAGTACTACGTTTACGTAATGGTTTTTGTATACAGATTCAAGGACTAGTCACCATAAAAAAATCGTTTAATTTATTACACAATACTTTACAGGAAAAAATCATAGAAATTATAGGATTTACATGTTTAATATTTAATAAAACACTTCCTATACCATTAGATTATACAAAAAAAAATAAGAAAGATATAAGATTTAAATTTCGTTATTTAGATTTACGCCGCACTGTAATGTTTAAAAACATTGAAACACGTAGTAAAATAACTACTATAATTAGAAAATTCTTTATAAAGAATAAATTTTTAGAAATTGAAACTCCTGTTTTAACTAAATCTACTCCAGAAGGAGCATTAGATTATTTAGTTAATAGTCGATTATATCCAGGTAAATATTATGCATTACCTCAATCTCCACAATTATTCAAACAATTATTAATGATTTCAGGAATAGATCGATATTATCAAATTGCCAAATGTTTTAGAGATGAAGATCTACGATCTGATCGACAACCAGAATTTACACAAATAGATATAGAAATAGCTTTTTCAAAAATACATTGTATACAAAAATTGATAAGTAATTTAATACAAAAATTATGGTTATCAATTAAAAAAATAACATTAAAAAAAATAAAAAAAATAAGCTATTATGATAGCATATTAAAATATGGAACAGATAAACCGGACTTAAGAAATCCTATTCAATTTATTGATTTAGATAATTTTTTTAAAAATGATTTCCAATTTTTTTTTCCTTGGTTATTGAAAAAAAAACCTAATCGTATTATTTCTATTAGAATTCCTAATGGAATAAATTTAATTTCAGAAAAAAAAATAAAAATTTATGAAAAATTTTTAAAAAAAATTAAATTAAATCAATTGATGTATATAAAAATTGTTGATATAGATAGCTTTAATATACATATAGATCCATATTTAAGCAAAAAAATCAAAAAAAAACAAATATATCAAATATTTCCTCAAAATATTATCTGTAACGGAGATATATTTTTTATAGTAGCAGAAGAAACAAATTTAGCTAACAAAATACTAAGTAATTTAAGATTAAAAATTGGAATTGATTTAAAAATAACAAATTTAGAACAAGTATGTCCAATTTGGATCACAAATTTCCCTTTATTTAAAAAAGATAAACATGAAAATTTAAAATCTATGCATCATCCATTTACTTCTCCACAATATGAGATACCAAATATAACTTTTACAGATCCATGCAAAATATTATCTAGCGCATTTGATTTAGTAATTAACGGTTGTGAAATAGGCGGAGGATCTCAAAGAATTCATGATTATAACCTTCAAAAAAAAATTTTTAATATACTTCAAATTAATAAAATTAAACAAAAAGAAAATTTTGGTTTTTTTTTAAATGCTTTAAAATATGGTGCACCACCTCATGCGGGATTAGCATTAGGTTTAGATCGTTTAACTATGTTATTAACAGATAGTAGTACTATTTCTGACGTAATTGCTTTTCCAAAAACTACTTCAGCAACTTGTTTGATGACAGGCGCTCCATGTTAATAAATAGTCTTATAATCAATATTATATGATTTAATTTATATTTAAATAGATAATGATAAGTTATATCATAAACGTTTAAAAAAATTATTTTATGATATAAATGAGGAACTATGGCAGGACATAGCAAGTGGGCAAATACAAAGCACAGAAAAAACGCACAAGACATAAAACGTAGTAAAATATTTACTAAAATAATCAAAGAAATTTCTACTTCTAGTACAAAATATGGTTCAGATATAAATAAAAATTTTCAATTAAGAAATCTTTTAGAAAAAGCTAGTACATATAACTTAAAAAAAAAATCAATCAATAAAGCTATACATGGTAGCATTTTAGGTAATAAAAAAGATATATTTAATTCCATGAAATATGCAGGATACAGTCCATTTGGAATTGCTATCATTGTTTACTGTAATACTGATAATAGTAATAGAACAGTATCTAATATTAGGAATATTTTTTCAAAATTCAATACTCATTTAATAAACTTTAACAATATTAAATATTTATTTGATTATTTTTATACAATAAAAATTGATCTTATGTTATATGAAAAAAAAAATTTATTAAATATAATAAATATGAATAATCTAATTATTTCAAAAAAAATAAATAAAAGTTTTTTAGAAATAACAATTTCTACAAAATATCTAAACAAAATAAAAAAATATTTTTTATCCTATTCTGTTATTTTTAAAAATGTTACTACAAAAATTATTCCCAAGAATATTTTAAAAATTAAAGTAGATGATCATAAAAAATTAATGAATATGATTCATTTATTAGAAAAATTAAAAGAAACAACATACATAATTCATAATGGAAATAAATAAATTAATTATAATTATAATATATAAATGCTACTGTATTACAATAGAACTTAAAAAACATTTTTATATTAAATATAATATATTTGTTATATATAACACTTAAGTTATAAAAATTTTATTATTATATTACGTAATATATACGCGATTTTAGAAATAGACTAAATTTCTGAATTGACTATATATGATAAACAATTAAACATTATATTTATATATACATGACAGTCATACATGATTTTTTAAAATGATGTTTTAGAAAAAATAACTATTTATCGTAACTCATCATTATGCACTAATAAAAATTTTTAAAAAATTTATCTGTATATAATTACATATATTTTATATAGAACATATTCTATATGTTTACTCATATTAGTCAATACAGAATTTTTCTACTAATTAAAAAATTCAAATAATACTGTTATTTTATAGGCATAATTTTTAACATATTAACGATATTGGTATTGTTTTCTTTACCAGATTCTATAATTACTACATTTGTGTTGACAGGTAGTAAATATTTTGTTTTTAACAATAATATAATTGAATTAATAGAATCACTCTTAGTAGAATAATTTTCTAAATATATCGGAACAACACCCCTATATAAACAGGATAATCTAAGCTTTTTTATATGATTAGATACGTAAAAAATTGGTAATCCAGATGTAATTCTTGATGTTAATAAAGCAATTTTACTCGTCGTAAACATAACAACAATTGCAGAAACGTTTATTAAATGATTAGCTGCATACATAACAGACATTGAAATTGTTTCAGAAATACTATTAAATTTTTTATTCAGTCTATGTTTTGAAACATTCATAGCGGGTAATTTTTCAGCACCTAAACATATTTTTGACATAGTCTGTACAGTAATATTAGGAAAATTACCAGAAGCTGTTTCTGCTGATAACATAACCGCATCTGTTCCATCTAAAACAGAATTAGCAACGTCCATGACTTCTGCTCGTGTAGGAAAAGGATTTACAATCATAGATTCCATCATTTGCGTAGCAGTAATAACTATTCGATTCAATTTTCTTGCAATTTTAATTAATTTTTTTTGTATCCCTATTAATTTATAATCACCAATTTCAACGCCTAAATCTCCCCTAGCAATCATGATTACATCTGAGGCTAACACAATATCTTCTATTATTTTATCAGAAAATACAGCTTCTGCTCTTTCAATTTTTGCAATAATTTTGGCTTTACTGCCAGATTTTTGCATTAATAATCGAGCTTTATGCAAATCTTTTGGAGATCTAGGAAAAGATACAGCTAAGTAGTCTACATCAATTAAAGCTGCCAATTTTATATCATCTTTATCCTTTTGAGTTAAAGCAGAAGCAGATAAACCGCCCCCTAATTTATTTAAACCTTTATTATCCGATAAATATCCACCAATAATCACTGTAGTAAAAATTTTTGTATGATTCTTTCTTATAACCTGTAATTGTATTTTTCCGTCATCTAAAAGAAGTACGTCATTTCGGGAAACTTCATTTGGTAAATTAGTATAATTTATTCCTACGGAATTTGTGTTTCCTTCATGCTCTAAAACTTCTAAATCTAATACAAAATCATCTCCTTTTTTTAAAAAAATTTTATTTTTTTTAAAACTAGAAATACGTATTTTTGGTCCTTGCAAATCACCAATTAAAGCCACAAAACAATTTAACTCTTTTTCTATTGATCTAATTTTTTTAACTCGATCAATATGATCTCTTGCTGTACCATGAGAAAAATTTAATCTTAATACATTAACTCCGGACTGTATTATTTTTCTTAAAATTTTTTTATCATCTGTTGCAGGTCCCAAAGTAGAAACAATTTTTGTTCTTCTTATGGAGTGTTTCATATACTAATTCCTTAAATATACATGTAGATATATAAAATAGTTCATTATAAATAAATAGTTTTTTTAAAAAAAAATTCTATGCTATTTAATTTATCAAATATCTTAATTATATTGATATAAATATTATATATATAATTTATATTGGTATAGAAAAAAATCATTAATATTTATATATATCAAATACTATATTATACATATTGTTGTACAACATACATTACATATATAAATAATTTTTAAACAAAAAATCAATTATTAATGAATAATAGAGAAAAATTTAAATATATGTCTATACTTTAAAAAATTAATGTTTATTATGAACATTAATATAAATTAATATTATTGTTTTAAATAAAATAAGTATTAATATTATTTGAAATATATATTAACAATTTTTAATACATAGGGTGTAATAATGTTGCTTAAAAAAAATTATGATTTAATTATCTTTGGAGCTACAGGCGATTTAGCTCAAAAAAAATTATTTCCAGCTTTATATCAATTAGAAAAGAAAAAATATCTTATCAGTAGTATGCAAATTATTGGAGTAAGTAGAACTAATTATACAATAGAAGAATATCTTAATATTATTTATAATTCTTTAAAAAAATTTTTAAATGAAAATATACAACCATTTATATGGAAATTATTAAAAAAACGTTTTATATTTATTACTATAGATATTAATCAAATTCAAAGTTTTACAAAATTAATACCTTATTTAAAAAAAAAAAACTCAACGATAATTAACTATTTAGCCGTGTCATCAGATATGTTTGAAAAAATTTTCAAAGGGTTGTCTTTAATTAAACTTAATACATTAAATTCTAAAATTATAGTAGAAAAACCAATTGGTAAATCTTTAAGTACATTTTTAATTATTGAAAAATCCATGAAAAAATATTTTTTTGAAAAAAACATATTTCGTATCGATCATTATTTAGGAAAAAAAACAATACTTAACTTAATTAAATTAAAATTTTTTAATCCTATATTTAATAAATATTTAAATAAAAGCTATATTGATCATGTACAAATTACATTATCTGAAAGCATTGGAATAGAAAATAGATGGAATTATTTTGATAATACTGGACAAACAATAGATATGGTGCAAAACCATATGCTACAAATCATTTCTATTTTTGCTATGAAAATACCAAAATTATTTAATCGAAAAAATATTTGTAATGAAAAAATTAAAATTTTAAAATCATTACGAATAATTAACAAAAAAAACATCCATAATTATGTATCACTTGGACAATATTCTTCAGGTAAAATTAATAACCATACTGTAAAAGCATATGTCAATGAAAAACAAGCACAAAAAAATAGTTCTACTGAAACATTTGTAGCTATAAAATTATATATAGACACTAAACAATGGAAAAATATTCCTTTTTATATACGTACAGGAAAAAGATTATTTAAAAAATCTTCCAAAATTGTTATTTTTTTTAAAAATCAACACAATACTTTATTTAAAAATAAATATATACATTCTACATCAAATCGTATGACAATTAATTTACAACCTATACTTGAGATGATTTCAAAAAACAAAACTAAAGAATCACAGTTAAATTCGAATATTACTTATAAAAAAAATAAATTATTTAATGATGATAAAAATTTATTTTTCAAAAACAACAGTTTAAAAGAGTACGAAAGATTACTATTAGAAATAGTACAAAATCGTCAATTTTTATTTGTTCAACAAAAAGAAGTTATTCATGCTTGGAAATGGATTGATCCAATAATACAAGCATATAAAAGTTGCCCTAAATTATTACAATACTATACTTCTGGTACATGGGGCCCTCAATCAGCTTTTAATTTAATAAAAAAAGATAAAAAAAAATGGGATAATAATTAATTATTGCGCTTATACATAAAGTATAAATATTTTTAATGAAATTTATAAAAATTTTTAAAATATATAACCATTGCTTAAATATAAAATAAAAAAAATATATTTAAAATATTATTGTATTAAATATTATTAATATTTTTATAAAAATTAACTTAAAAAAATTATTACTATATTCATAGTAATAATTAAAAAATCAAAAAAATAAAATAAATTACACTATAAATATACAAAAATAATTATAAATGTATAAAAATATATAATTAAATTAAATTAATTATATAATATTAATCAATATCTAGATTAAAAAATATTTTTACAATATTATTATTTTATTAAAATAAAATAATAATATCTCTTAATCATTATTTTAATTTTTAAAGAATTTTAATACATATGCATTTATACAATTACATTATTAACAATAATATATAAAATATATTATCATTTAATATATAATGTAGTATGTAATTATATTTTTATATTACATAAATTTTATGATATTTTAAAAATTTGTATATATACAAATATTATTTAAAAAATATAATCCTACTTAATAAGAATTTACGAAAATATTTTTTTAAAAAAGAATGTAATAATATAAATTTTCTATAAATTTTTATCTTTGTTACAAAAATAGCTTAAAAGAATTAACATATGTTTAAAAAAATAACCAATGGCAATAATAAGTAATACTTATAAATAGATGCTTATATAATATATATACAATCATTTTAATTTTGATATACTAATATTTTACATATATTAATAATCATTAAATTTTATATAAAAGAATTATAATATAAATATATTTACACCCTAAAAATAATAACAAGAAATATACATGAATAATATAAAAATTTTTTCTCTTTAAAATATTGAATTTTTTATTAATTTTATATAAAACAATTCATTTATAAAATATCGAATTCATAAAATTTTTTTCAGGATTATAAATTTTATAAAAAATTTTTATATATAAAAAAATAATGTAGTGTTAATAGCATAAAAAATCATTATAAAACGAATAATATCGTACACTAAGTACCATATTCTTTTAATTCATTTAAAATAAAACAAAGTATCTTTGTGTGGAGTAATTTTGTTATGCACGTTTTTTTGGATCCATCCGCTTGGGCGGGTCTCTTTGTATTAATATTTTTGGAAACAGTATTAAGCATTGATAATATAATATTTATTGCTATTTTATCTAAACAATTACCACATTACCAACGTAATCGAGCAAGATATACCGGTTTAATATTAGCGTTATTGATGCGTTTTGGATTATTAATCATTGCATCTAGTTTAGTAAATTTAACTAAACCCATTATAACAAATAAATTTTTCACATTTTCTACAAAAGAAATCATATTACTAATTGGAGGATCATTTTTATTTTTTAAAACAATGTTCGAATTATACAACCATATAACAAATATTACTTATCAATCTCATAAAAAAAATAAACAATCGAGTTTCTGGTATGTAGTAATTCAAATTGTAATATTAGATGCAATATTTTCACTTGATTCTGTTATGACTGCTATAGGAATGATGCACAATATAGTAATTATAATATCTGCAGTAACTATATCAACTATTATAATGATATTTATATCTGAAGTATTTATTAATTTTATTAATTCACAAAAAACAGCAATAATCTTATGTTTAAGTTTATTATTAATGATTAGTATAAATTTAATTATAGAATCACTGGGTTTCTGTTTTCCAAAAGAATATTTATATATATCTATTGGATTTGCTTTATTTGTTGAAATTATGAATCAAATTAGAATCAGAAATATAATTTTAAAAAAATCTAATCAACCTCTTAGAACAACAATTCTATATTCAGTAAAAAAAATAATTCAACAAAATTTAGACAACAGAACTAATACAGTTAAAAAATCAGAAATATCATATGTAACTAATAAATCTAATCATAATTATTTAAACAATATAATTTCTACTAATACAATACAAAAAGAAGAAGTTAACATTATTAATAATGTATTAAAAATAGGTGATACATCTATAAATAACATTATGATTCATAAAGATAAAATTGTATGGATAGATATTACTAATAATTATAAACAAATAAAAAAGATAATATTAAACACTTCATATAATATACTTCCGGTGTGTTATAAGCAATTAAATGAAATAATTGGTGTAGTGCCTAAATATAAACTTCTTCATGCAATAAATACACATCAAGACATACATAATTTTGTAATGCAATATCCACCTATTATTATTCCAAATACAACCAGTACAATTAACATATTAAATTTATTACGTTATTCAGAAAATAATGTAATTATGATTAATAATGATTTAGGTTTAATTCAAGGAATGATAAAATATACTGATATATTTAATATAATTATAGGAAAATTTTTAAATTCAAAAAAAATGCCTAAAATAATAATTAATAATAATAACTGGATTGTACAAGGATCAATATCTTTAAATGATCTAAAAAAATTATTAAATATAAGAATTATTAAACCTAATAATCATTGTTATTCAATTTCTGATTTCTTACTCAATAAATACAAAAAAATTTCTAGAAATGGACAAATTCTTCACCATGGATCTTACTCTTTTTTTATACTACAGTCTAGTTTATATAAAATACATTTAGTTAAAATTATTAAAAATAAAAAAAATAACCATGACAAGTAAAATATACAATATAATTTATATAGAGTATATACAAAGGAATAATTTCAAACATGACTTTTACAAAAACCATATTAGCCTTGGATACAACATTATTTTCTTGCTCTGTATCTTTATTACATAAAGGCATAATATATAACTTATTTAAACAATGTTCTAAAAAACACGAAAAAAATATTCTTTCTATGATTACCCAACTTTTAAATAATGCAAATATTACTTTAAAAAATGTTAATTTAATCGCCTGTACCATAGGACCCGGAAGTTTCACAGGAATTAGAATATCTATAGGAATATCACGAACTATTTCTATAGTCTATAGAATTCCTGTTATTGGCTTTTCTACATTACAGATTTTATCGGAACAAAGTTGGAATATTAATAAAATTAATCGTGTATTGCTTACTATTCAAATATCAAAAAATCAAGTTTTATGGGCTAAATATTTAAAAAAAAAAACAGGTTTATGGACAGGACATCATACAGAACAATTATTTCAAAACACTTATAAAATAAAAAAAATAATAAAACATTATTCAGGAATTTGGTCTATAGTAGGATTAAATTTACATATGAACCATTTTAAAAAAAATGTTCAATTATTTTACACAAATATTACTACCCCTCATGCTAAATATATTATTATGTGTACTATCACATACTTAAAATATAATTTAAAATATAAAACAACACAACTGTATCCAAGATATTTACATACAATGTGCTAAATCACGTTTATTAACTAATTGTTTTTTGAACTAAACAGGAATATTAAATTCTAATGTAAATACATTTTTCTTATTTCTTTCTATTTTAATATATATTTCATTGGGTGAAACGTTGATATATTTCGCAATTACTAATAATAAATCATTTTTTAATTGCGAAAAATAATCTGGATTATAAATATTTTGTTTTTTTTTTTTAATAATAATTTGTAATCTTTTTTTAGCTAAATTAGCTGTATAATTTTTTTTTGATAAAAATAAATCCAATAAAATCATACTTATCTCCTAAACAACCACTGTAAAAAACTCTTTTTTTCTTCTTGCAAAAATCGTAATGGTTTGTTATTTCCAAGCAAACGTTGAGTTGTATCAGAATATGCTTGTCCAGCTATGGATGTAGTATCTAATACAATTGGTAATCCTTGATTCGAAGACTTTAAAACAGAAGAATCTTCTGGAATAACACCGATTAAAGAAATTTGGAGTATATCTATTACATCTTCTACACTCAACATATCTCCTTTTTGTACTTTTTTAGGATTATATCGTGTTAAAAGTAAATACTCTTTGATTGGTATATCATTATTTTCAGCTCTTCTAGATTTAGATGATATAATTCCTAAAATTCGATCAGAATCTCGAATAGATGCAATTTCTGGATTAGTTACTACAATTACTTCGTCAGAAAAATAGAAAGAAAGAATAGCTCCATTTTCTATTCCTGCTGGAGAATCACAAATAATAAAATCAAAATCCATTTTTACAAGAATTTGCAAAATTTTTTCTACTCCTACTTTTGTTAAAGAATCTTTGTCTCGGGTTTGAGAAGCAGGTAATAAAAATAAATTTTTTATACGTCTATCGCGTATAAGAGCTTGATTAATAGTAGCTTCTTTATTAATAACATTTATAAAATCATAGACTACTCTACGTTCACAACCCATAATTAAATCTAAATTTCTTAATCCTATATCAAAATCAATAACTACAGTTTTTTTTCCATACAACGCTAAGCCAGTAGCAATAGAAGCACTAGAAGTTGTTTTTCCAACACCACCTTTACCAGAAGTAACAGTTATAATTCGAGACATATTCTTCATACCTTTTGTATTATATTATACATCAAGATTTATTTTAAATATTTTATACATAAAATTCGATTTTTTAAACTAATTTCTACACTTTGACCTAAAAATTTAACAGGTATTTGTTCAATAGTTAAATATTCTCCAGCAATTGATACTAACTCTGCAAATAAACATGTACAAAAAATTTTTCTAGTAACATCTCCATTCATACCAGCCAAAACTCTTCCTCGCATATGTCCATATATGTGTATGTTGCCTCCTGAAATTAATTCAGCTCCAGAACTAACATTATTAGTAACAATTAAATCATTATATGGAGAATAAATTTTTTGACCAGAACGTATTAAATGATTAATAATATAACTTTTATAAGAGATAGATGAACGTGATTTTTGAAATATTTTATTTTTATGACAACTATTAATATTATTATTAGATCTTTTTAATGTAGCAGAATATTGATCAGAAAGAATAGGTAAACCAGAACATAAAATTTTTTTTTTTAAATGTTTATCCTTACAATCCATAATTCCAATCAAAAACAAACCAACTGATAAAATAAAATTTTTGATATTAATCCAATCAAATTTATGTGATATATTTTCTACATTTAATACGATGAATTTATTTTGAAAAAAAGAAGGAGATTCTTGAATTTTTTCACGCAAAAAACTTTCAAAATAATCAGGTTTTGTATTTTTTAAATAAACAACTAAAATAGAAAAATTTTTGTTTTTAAAAGTCACAGATTGATTTTTCATATATTTTAACCTAATACACTATAATTATTATATAATAACAATTTTTATATATAAAATAAATTTTATATATAAAATAAAACCTAATATTTTAAACTAAATAAAATATTTTTTTAAAAAAAGAAACAAAAAATTAATACTTATTCAAAATAAATTATTATATAATATTTTTATTTAAAAAAATAATTATAATGAAATTATTATAAATATAATTTTAAATATCACTAATATTCTTATAATGATTTGGTTAAAAACCATGAATAATAAATACACTAAATCTTCAAAAAAATCTAAAGAATATCAAATATTAAAGAAAAATTTTCAAATCTTTATAAAAAAAAATACTATTTTATCAGGAATCATACCAATAGATTTATGTTATAAAAATTTTTTCAAAAAATCTATTATGTACATTCAATATTATAATTTGTATGAAATAATTTTTAAAAAAAAACACAGCACTGTAATTTTTAACAATTTTTATAATCTACATCAGTTTTATTTATCAAAACAATTAATCTATTTTTGTACTAAAAACAAAGAAGAAACGCGTCTACAATTAACATATTTATTATCATGTATATCAAAAAATTGTATTATTTATGTAATTGGAAAAAAAAATAGTGGAGTTAATAGTATAATTAATATATTCAATAAATATGTTATATTTAATAAAGTAGATTATGCAAGAAATTGTTGTTTATATCAAGGATATATGCAAAAAAAACCAACATTTTATTTTCAAAATTTTATAAAAAAATACATCTGGAACAATACTATTATTTATAGCTTACCTGGAGTATTCGGATCCAATAAAATAGATCAAGGAAGTAAATTACTAATATCAACTTTTACTAAAAATATAACAGGAAAATTATTAGATTTAGGTTCTGGGACAGGAATTATTGGTATTTCTATAGCAAAAAAAAACCCTTCAATTGATTTAACATTAACAGATATTTATGATGCAGCAATTTGGTGTAGTAAAAAAAATTTAAAAAAAAACGGTTTGATTGGAAAAGTATTGTTTAGCAATATTTACTCTAAAATAAATATAAAGTATGATTTAATTGTCTCAAATCCTCCTTTTCATAATAATTTAAATATTACAGTAAGTTTAATCCATAAAATTATAAAAAATTCAACTAAATTTTTAAAAAAAAGAGGAGAATTAAGAATAGTTGTTAGTTCTTTCATATCATATAAAAATATTTTTAAAAATGAAGATATTAATTTTAATATAATATTAAAAACAAATCGTTATACAGTGTATAGTATACAAAATAATTAAATCATCATATATACAAACATATACCCGGAGCGGGACTTGAACCCGCAAAGCCATAAAAGCCGAGGGATTTTAAGTCCCTTGTGTCTACCAATTTCACCATCCGGGCATGAAATTTATCAATATTTAGTAATTAAAGGCGCGTCCTGGAATTGAACCAGGTTTCACGGATTTGCAATCCGTTACATTACCAATCTGCCAACGCGCCACATAATTATATCTATTTATATTATGTAAATTGGAGGAAGAGGGATTCGAACTCTCGGATAATTTCTCATCGACGGTTTTCAAGACCGCTGCCTTAAACCACTCAGCCATTCCTCCTAAAACAGATATATTAAGTATATTATAATAAAAAAAAAAACAAAAGTAAAGTACTTCAAAAAAACGTTTTAAAAAATTAAATCCATTAAGTTTATATATATATAATATATAATAAAAAATTATTACAATTAATAAAATAATTATTTTTTATTAAAAAAATAATTGTATTTATATACAATATCTAAACTACATGCTTTAAACAATTTTTTAATAACAAGTTTTTTTTTACTTAAAAAATCACAAAAATCATTGTTTTTTCTTATAAAATTAGAATTTATTCCTTGAATAAAAGTATTTTTTTTTAATAAACCATTTTTAACAAAAAAATTAGATACTTCTAAGGAACGTTTAAGAGGAAGTTTTACACCTTTATTCTTATTTTCTATAGAATCTTTATCATCAGAAATAAACAAGAAAACATTTTTTTTACCTATATGTAAAATTCTATTTTTTAAATTATTTAAGATACGATAAGCTGAAGGCGTTAATTTAGAACTATTAAAAAAACAAGAAATATTTTTATGTCTATATATAATATTTTTTATATTTTTCCTGTTTTGTAAAAATAATTGTCCTTTAATTTTTTTAAAAATATTATACTTTGGATCAATCTTAGGATATACATTACAATGCATTCCTATTCGTATATTATTCAATATACTAAATAGATTATTTAAATCTATTTTGTTAAACGATTTGTTTAAGTCAATATTCATATTAAAATTCAAGTATTGACTAAATAAATATTCTAAGCCGACAGCAAAAGTAGTTTGAATCTGTTTTTTTTTTTGTAAAATTAAAACATTATCAAACCTATTATCATTAATTGCAGTAGTTAATGTTGTACCTAATTTAGTATAAAAATTAATATTTTTTTTAACTGGATAATTAGCGCGAGCAGCGTACTCTGTGGTTGAGAAGTACAAACTGGATATGTTATTTTTAATATCTTTTATAATATGTTCAAATATGTTAGATGTTACTTCTATATTAAAACGAGAATTAAACTGATATTTTGAAAAAATTCCTGGATGTAATGCAAAAATACCTCTAGTTATATCGCTATAATTTCCGCAATATAAATTTTTGTATTTTTTGAATATTTTCATTGGATGTAAAGAATTACTGTGAATTCCAAAATGCCATTTTCTTGCATGAGACGTAGATTTCGCATGCGCTGTTGGAAAAAAACTAGATACAAATAAAATACATACAATAGTAATTTTGTTCATATACATTCCATTTATTAACGTTTAAAACATAATAATTATCATCTTTTTTAAAAAATTTTTTAAAAAATTATCAATACAATTGATATCATCTAAATAAATATCATTTATGGGAATTATTTTAATTTTTTTAAAATATATCAAGATATACAATATGATATAATGAAAAGTACATTACTCATATATTTTATAATAAAAATCAAATATTAATATTTTTATAAAAAATATTATAAAATTTTTAAGCATATATTATTTAAATTTATTTTTTAATTTTAAAATTAACTTATTTTTAACATCAAAACTAACAAATCAATAATACAATTTGTTTACTATAATATCAAGTCACCTTATAAATTTTTATATTAATAATCAATCTTTAAAATAAATTCTAAGCATACAGTTATATAGCTTATATAGAATTTTATTCTATATAAAAACTGTATTTTTAAACAAAATATCAATAAAACTAACGCAACGATTAATTAAATTTTTATGTAAAATATATTTTTTTTGATTAAAAAAAATATATTTTAATACGTAAAACTACAGTAGTATTATATTTTTTTTTAAAAGCTACTAGACTAGCTTCATATAATAATTAATTAAAAATTTTTATCAATAAATATAAAAAACCAAACAAAATAAAATATTTATATTTATTAAATAAAATTTAAAAAATATATAATAAATATTTTTATTACAGAAATTACTAAAAAATATATATAATATTGAATTATTATTTTATTCACTTTAAACTTTTAAACTAAATTATGTCATTTAGATTAAAAATATCAGTAATTCTTTAAATAATTATTTTTTAAAAAATTAGAAAATAAAGAATAGATTATGTATTATATATATTTGTAATAACATTATTTTTCAGATATTTATACATATTCAATAGAATAAATGTTTTGAAAAATAATATTTTCAATAAAAATATTTGATTTATGGTAATATATTCTATATATTCTGTATATTCTCATTAATAGTAAGAATTAAAACTATAATATGTAGTCAAAATAAAAAAATATATATTCATAAATTTCATTTTCATAAAACATTTAAAATCTTGAAAAATAAATTCTTTTATTTTTACATAATAATTACATTATTTTTTCCTATGTAGTATAGGAAAACTAATCTTCGATTCAATCAATTAAACAAATATAATTAAAATTTTTAAAAATACAACAAATACTAAAATATATATTAATTGCTGATAACTTAATATGTTATATTTTAGTTTTATCGTAATATACATACTAAAATAATTTCAATAAAAAAGATACTTTCTTGAAATCAAATGTTATATATGAATTTTTCATAATAAAAAAATTAATTTATAAAATTATTAATATATGTATATCATACATCAACTTTTGAAACTATTAAACATAAAATGCAAACATATTTGTTATAAAATTAATAAATTTTATATATACGTACGTAGTTTTTAATAATTAAAAACATTTAAACATTCTATTTATATAAATACATTATATATCAGTAATATTAATACTACTAAAAAATATAAAAAAAATATAAGTATATTTTTAATACTCTAGTGATATTTTTCATATATAAAAATTTATTTATATTAAAAAATATCTCTGATATTATTATGACTATATTTATATAAAAACATGTATATAATACTATACTCATAAAATAATAATATTTATGTATATAACTATATTTATAATAATGTATAAATAATAAAAATTTGTTTATAATAATAAAAAAATACGTAAAAAAACAATCTCAATTATTTTATTTTATAAAATAAAAAATTACTATTTGTAAAAAACAATTTTGTATTGTATTATATAAAAAATAAAATTTATTAATGTTTATTATAAAAACATATCTAATATATAAATTGTATGTCAAGAAAATCAAAAATAATAATAATAACATAAAAAATAAATTTTTATTAACAAAATTGTTTATGTATGATAGAATTATCTATTCTATAAATTAAATATATATTACTAAATTTTCTTATATTATAAAAATAATGTTTCTTTTGTATAAAAAGAAAATAGTTAATTAAGATTAAATATTTTATTAATTTTAATTAAAAAAAATTATTATACATTTATAAGCGCCAAGATATTTAATTAGAAATTTTTAAACCATAAACTATAATTCAAAAATATTAAACATTTAAAAAAATGGAAATGTAAATGAACAACACAATATATTCAACAATTATTTTAGATGACAAAAATATAGCAAAAAATAATTCTATACATACCAAAAAAACAGAAAATATAGAAACTGATTTTCAAAAACAATATATATATAACATAAAAATTACATCTGACCATAGAAAAATAATAAACAAACAAAATATGGAATCTGATGATGTTCATATACAACCATCAAATATCATTAATGAATCTTCTAAAAATTTAGACGATACAGAAATTGGATGGTTTTCTGTTTTAGACGATCAAGGTTATGAAAGATTTATACGTGATGGCCACGTTACAATAAATGAGAATAGAGAAGTAGCTATGGATAATTATACCGCTTTAGACAATAATGATAGACCAATAGTAGTTCCCGTAGGAACAAAAATACTAATAAAAAATGCAGGAATAATTGTAATTAAAGAAGATAATCATCAGAAAGGTCAAGAACCAATTTTTTTAGGACAATTAAAATCTACTTTATTGAATGATAATGATGTCATAGCTCATAAAAATAGTAAAATGCATGACTTAAACACCTCAGGATTAGAAAAATATAAAAAAAATGATTTAAAACTTAAATCTAAATTGATGTCACAAGAAACAATGATGGAAAAATATGAGCAAGAAACGATCAATTTAATGAACACACTTAAATTAGTTCGATTGATTGAATCTGATATGACGGCACAACAAGAAGACTATTAATTTGTTAAAATATTGAAAAAAATACATTTTTATTATAAAAATACAAAATAACCTAAAGTAGTATAAAATAATAGAAACTAGATTTATATTGGTTTCTATTATATGATTCTAATTTATAATTAAAAAAAGAATCTACAAAAAAACAAAAAAATTCAGTATTTATATATAAAAAATAAAAAAAAGTATATTTAACAATATAAAAAATCTATTTTTTATAAAAAAAATACATGAAAAACCATTATTATTACTAGGTGTAATATGACATAATGAAGTCTTTTTTTTTAATTTGCAAAAATATCTTATATTGTATGTTATTGACATTTCATATACATAATCAACCAATGTCTTATAATACTGTTAAAAACAAACCTTATGTTTTACAACCACTATCTTTAGTTACTAATATCACAAATAAAAAATCGATCCAAAATGATTTATCGTGGTTTACTACATATAATCATTACAAAGTTGGTGATGTTATAACTGTAATATGTAATGAAAATAATACTATCAGCACTATTGTTAAAAATACCTATAATTATAAATTATATAATAAATTATATTCTTGTTTATTTTTAATAAAAAAACACATTTCATATTTTTCTAAGCTAGAAAAAACGAGAAAACCACTCACTCTAAAAAAAACATACTTAAAAAATCAAATACATTCACATTTTTCGGTTAAAATAGTTTCTATTCTAAAAGATAAATATTTAAATGTATTTGGAGAAAAAAAAATATTGATTGATGATCATTATCAAAAATTCCAATTTTATGGAACAGTCAATCCAAAAAAAATAAATTTAAATGATTCTATTGAATTTTACAAAATATCTAATTTTGTTATAAAATATACACAAAAAACAAAAAAAAAGAATTTTTTTATTTTAAAAAATTTTTATATGATTTTTTATAATTTAATAAAAATTATTTAATCAAAAATATACATAATGCATTAAATAAAAAAATTTGATTACATGAAAAAAATATCAATATTAAAAAATATAATAATCATGTTTGTCTTACTACTAAATATATCAAGCGTATCAGCAAAAAAAATTCATAGTTTAATAAATATTTCTGGTATTAAAAATATACAGATTATAGGATATGGATTAGTAGTTGGATTACCTGGAACTGGAGATAACACATTACACATTCCATTCACACGTCAATCTTTGAATAATATGCTAATAAAACTTGGAATATATACAACATGTAATAATAATATACGTACAAAAAATGTAGCAGCTGTAATAGTAACAGCAATAATTTCTCCTTGGAGTTATGTTGGAAAAAAAATTGATATCACAGTTTCTTCTATTGGAAATGCTAGTAGTTTAAATGGTGGAACTTTATTAATGACACCTTTACAAGGTATAGATAAAAAAATATATGCTGTTGCTCAAGGTAATATATCCATGAATTGGAGAAAAATAAAACTAAATTATACAAAAAAAATTTCTATAAATAATCCAACACGAAAAAAAATAATTCATGGAGCAATCGTAGAAAAATCTACATCAAATATTCTTAATAAATATAAAAATGGAATTTTTTTATTAAAAATAAAACATAAAAATTGGTGCTTGTTACAAGAAATTTATAATACTATTAATATACATTATTTTGATATAGCTACTATTATAGATGGTAACACTATACAAATAATAATACCTAAGAACAAAAAATTACAAAATCAAATTTTAATGAATATTATGAATATAAATATATCTATAAAAAATTATAAAAAATAATTCATAAAATTAAAAAAATCAAAAATTATTATAAATAATATCAAAATATATATTTTAAGATACATAAAAATATATACCTTAAAATATATATTAAACTTAATATGCATTAGTATATAAAAATATGTAAAATTATATATATGTATAACTTAAATAAAAATTTTTATATAATTCTAATATTTTATTTAACATCACAAATATGTTAACTATAAATATAAAAATTTTATTAACATAAAATTATAAAAATATCAGTATATTATAAAAAATTTGTATATTTAATACAAGTTATACATAATTGAATACATATTTTTAATAAACCTTAATTTTACAGAATCAATATATGAATACTATTCATGCTAAACCAATATCCATTATTATTACGAAACATATGTCAGAACAAAGAATCGACAATTTTTTATTTAAAACTTTTAAAAAATTACCCAAAAGAATGATATATCGTAGTATACGAATCGGAAAAATAAAAATTAATAAAAAAAAAGTACAACCATTTTATAAATTAAAAATACATGATAACCTTACTCTATACTCAATAAAAATTGAGATAAAAAAAAAAATATTAATTTAAAATCATCAATAGTGCATTTATTTTTAAAAAATATATTATTTGAAGATAAATATTTAATTATTTTCAATAAACCATATGGAATCGCAGTACACGGAGGGAGCGGTATAAATTATGGTGTAATAGAAATATTTAGAAAAATTCGTCAAGAATTAGCATTTCTAGAATTAGTTCATCGTATTGATAAAGAAACTTCTGGAATATTAATACTTGCAAAAAAACGTTCTATTTTAAAAAAAATGCATGAAAATTTAAGAAACAAACTAATACATAAAGAATATTTAGCATTATTACATGGTCATTGGTCCGAAAAAAACACTACCGTTAGTCTTCCTTTACTAAAAAAAAAAAATGATCATCACAAAAAAAAAGTATGTGTTCACAAAAATGGAAAACCATCAATTACTCGTTTTAAAATTTTTCAATACTTCCATAATACTACCCTTATGTCCATAATTCCAATAACAGGACGCACACATCAAATTCGAGTACATGCTGCACAATTTGGACATCCAGTTGTTTTTGATCAAAAATATGGAGACATTAAAAAAGAAAAAAAAATCCTTCATAAAAAAAATGGCAGACTGTTATTACACGCTTATAAAGTTTTTTTTTATCATCCATTAAATAATGAAAAAATTTTTATAACTGCTAAATTAGATGAACGATTTAAAAAATTATTGAAAATATTTTCAAAAAAAAATATATTTAATAACTTTTAAATTGATATAATAATTGTAGTTGTTAAGAATGTTTAATATACTAAAAATATTACATTACAAATTAATAAAAATAATTATTAGTTATTGCAAGGAAAAAAAATGGCCGTACAAAAAAGCAAACCTAGTCGTTCAAAAAGAGGAATGAGACGATCTCATGATCACGTATTAGAGAAAAAAATATCTATAGATAATACTTCCAAAGAAATACATATTCGTCATCATATTACTGAAAAAGGCTATTATAAGGGAAAAAAAACATTTTTATTCCAGAAAAAATCTACAAAAATAATTAAATAAATTATCAATAATTTTATATAAATAAAAATTATATGGTAATTGCAATGAAATTGTATCTATATAAGATATAAAGTTTAATAATTTATTTTTAAATGAAATAAATTTCTATATTTTATCTTAATACCTCTTTTTAATATATGTTAGTAATTTTAATAAAAAAATTAATAAACAATGTTTACTATCATTAATTATTATAAATATTATTTATAATATATTTATACAAAAAAATATTTTCTATATACTATATAGTAGTATATAGAATAAACAGGTAATTCAATTTATGAAAAAAATTTCATTAATTTTTCCGGGATATGGATTATCTAATATAGATTATTTAAAATCATTTTTTAAAAAACATTCTGTAATAAGAAAAACATTTGAAGAAGCGTCTGACATATTGCACAAGAACATATACAATAACTGTTTAAAAAAAAAAAACAATTCCTTGTATTTACAAAAAAACATGCATTTATTGATATTTATATCATCTATTGCAATATATAAATTATTAAATCAAAAAATATATATTAAACCATCTATTTTTGCTGGACACAGTCTGGGTCAATATTCAGCATTAGTATGTAATAATAATATCTTATTTCAAGAAGCTTTAAAAATTGTAAATATACGTCATAAAATATTGTTGCTAGCTGTAAAAGATACTCGAGTATTAACATTAGTTATAATTGGATTAAATTATACTTTGATTAAAAAAATTTGTTCATTTATTTCAAATAAAAAAAAAGTATTTATTTCTATTATTAATTCTAGAACACAAGTAGTGATAACTGGACATTACTCAGCAGTATATACAGCTGGTCAAATATTTAAACAACAGTTACATGTAAAAGTAATACGTTTACCTATACCATTTACATCACACTGTGTTCTCATGAGAAATTATAAAAAAAAATTTTCTAAATCTTTAAAAAAAATAAAAATATCAAAAGGAAAATATCCTATCATTGGTAATTATCGTTCAAAAATTTTAACTTCTAAAAAAGATATATATATTTCACTACTAAAACAAATATATAAAAAAGTACACTGGAAACAATGTATTGTAAAAATAATTTCTATGGGTATCAGTATTTTTATTGAAATAGGCTTAGGACAAGTTTTAACAAATTTAAATAAAGAATACAGTAAAATTTCATCATACTCAACTAATAATAACCAAAAATTATCATTAATTGTTGATATAATAAAAAAATTATGAAAAAAAATATAGCATTAGTGACAGGAGCTAATAGAGGTATTGGAAAAAAAATTTCAAAAGAATTAATAAATGCAGGAATATATGTAATAGGTACTTCTACAACTCCACAAGGAGTAGATAAAATAAAAAAAACATTTAAAAATCATGGAATTGGCATATTGATAAATTTTTTGAAAATTATAGAAACCAAAAAAAAAATTCAACAATTAATTAAAAAATTCAAAATAATTGACATATTTGTACATAATGCAGGTATTATACAAGATAGTATTTTACTTAAAATGAATGATTCCTGTTGGAACAATGTAATTAACATTAATTTATCTGCAATATTTCATGTTACAAAAATTATTTTGTCACCTATGATTAAACAAAGATATGGGAGAATAATAGTTCTTAGTTCAATATCAGGTTATACAGGACAAATTGGACAAACTAACTATGCTGCCTCAAAATCTGGACTCATTGGATTTTCAAAGTCCTTAGCTTTAGAAGTAGCATCAAAAGGAATCACTGTTAATATGATTTCTCCTGGATATATATATACTGATATGACTAAAAAAATATTATCTTTAAAGAAAGAAGAAATTTTAAAAAAAATACCTGTAGGTCGTTTTGGAAATACACAAGATATTGCTTACGTTGTATCTTTTTTATCATCAAAAAAATCTTCGTATATAACTGGTCAAAATATTCATGTAAATGGAGGTATGTATGTTGATTTTAATATGTAAATTATTATTTTTATAAATAAAATTTTCATTTAACAAATTTATTTTAATTATTATTAAATACATAGGAAGTTATTATATGGGACATGTCTTTAAGAGAATAGAAAAAATTCTAGCAAAACAATTCCAGATAGATAATAAAGATATTTCTTTATCTAGCAATCTGAAAAAAGATTTACAGGCAGATTCATTAGATTTTGTTGAATTAATTATGTTATTAGAAGAAGAATTCAATATTGAATTGTTTGATATGAACCCAGAAAAAATACAATCTATAAAACATCTAGTTACATATATTAGTGATAAACTTAAAAAAAAAAGTAAAATACATATACATGAATAAATATCCTTGGTTAATCACTCAGTATTTACAGATAATTAATAAATATCGTAAAAATTCATTACATCCTATAACTTTAATTCAAGCCCCTACCGGCGTAGGAATTTCAAAATTAATCTTTAATATTTCTAAATGGATACTATGCTCACATAAAAATAAATTTACTAATTGTAAAAAATGCATATCATGTTTTTTAATAAACAAAAAAAATCATCCTGATTTTTACAATGTAAATTATATTTCTCAATATAAAAATATTGGAATTAATATAATTCGAAATATAATTAAGAATTTATATAAAACGTCACAACAAGGAGGATGTAAGATAGTTTATTTTTCAAATATTAATTCTTGTACTTTAGAAGCTAGTAATGCTTTATTAAAAACTTTAGAAGAACCTCCAATAAATACTATTTTTTTTTTACATACAAGAAATATCACACAAGTAATTAATACTATTAAAAGTAGATCAATTATATATTATATACATGCACCACAAGAAAAAATAGCTATTTCATGGCTAAAAAAAAAAAATAAACAACATAATTTTTTACAATTATTAACTGCGCTACGAATAAATAATAATGCCCCTATATCTACTCAAAAATTTTTAAAAAGTAATGCATTTAAGCAGAGAAATATATTTATGCGTGCAATACATACATATGTCAATGAAAAAAATGACAGTGATTTATGGAATATAATATTAGATTATGATGAAAAGATCATAACTACTTTAATTTGTTATTTTTTATTAGATATTATTAAATATAACATATGCAAAGATAACAAAATCAAAAATGTAGATCAATTAAAATTAATCAAAAAAATTGCACATATAAATAAATTTAACGTATTAAAAAATAATTTGATATCTTGGATTCAATTTCAACAAATACTATCTACGTCTTATCAAGTAGATAAACAATTAATATTCATAGAACAAATTTTTTTATGGATGAAAATACTACATATATAGAATTTTAATTAAAAAAATTAAGGATATTAAATATGTATCTAATAGATACTCATTGTCATATTAATCGCATAGACGATACTAATAAGCCTGAAACATTAGATTATATCTTAAAAAAAGCATATGCAAATAATATAAAATTATTCTTATCCGTATCTACCTCTATTGAAGATTTTTATAATGTATATAAATATACTTATACTCATAAAAACATTTTACTATCATGTGGTTTACATCCTAATGATCAACATACAAATAATGATTTGCAAAAAATACTATCATTATCTAAAAAAAAAAAGTTATTGCAATTGGAGAAACAGGATTAGATTTTTATAAATCTACAAAAAACAAAAACAAGCAAATTGAATTATTTAAATATCATTTATATATATCTGACATAACTAAAAAACCTCTAATTATTCATAACAGATATGCTGATTACGAAATATTTCAATCTCTAAATTCAAATAAAAATAAATTATATTCCGGAGTTATACATTCTTTTACTGGAACGATAGATACAGCAAGAAAATTTTTAGATGCTGGATTTTATATATCATTTTCTGGAATTATTACATTTAAAAAATCTAATGAATTAAGAAACGTATTAAAATTTATACCATTGAATAGATTATGCATAGAAACAGACGCACCTTATTTATCTCCAGAACCGTACAGAGGAATGATTAATCAACCATCGTTTTTATATTACACAGCAAAAACTATTCAAAAATATTTAAAAATTGATTTTTTTAAATTTACTAAAATTTTAAACAATAATTTTTTTAAATTATTTAATATTAAAAAAAAAAATATAACTAGTCTTATCAAGACTGAATAAAAGACTATAACAAATATGATGTAAATCAATATTATCAATACTATTAACCGTATACATGGTATCAGTTCAAAAAATTATTTAATAAAAATATCAATATAAATTGTATATGTATTTAATAAATCTAAATATTATAAATATTTTTAAAAATTATAAATCAAAAGAAAACATTAAAAATAAAAAATTTTATTTTTACAAATACATATTAATAATTTTTTATATAAAAATATATATTAAGTTATTACAATACATCAAATTACATTGAAAATTGTATTATCTATAAAAAAATCAATAATTAATGATATTTATTATTAATAATAAACAGGAATGTATAGTAATATGTTTGCTCTATTTTGCATATAAAATATATTTTTATATTTTATAAATATATTAAATAAAAACATACGTAACTAATTTGCATATAAAAAATATATATATTAAATAAATCAATTATATATTAATAAAATTCATATTTGTTCACACAAAAAAAAAATTATTTATAATTTATATTTAATAAATAATTTAAAAATCCGCATGTCCTACAGTTCTAGGAAAAGGAATAACTTCTCTAATATTATTAATTCCAGTAATAAATAATATTAATCTTTCTAATCCTAAACCAAAACCAGCATGCGGGACTGTTCCATATCTTCTTAAATCTTTATACCAATCATAATTTTTATTATTTAATCCTATTTCTTGCATTCTATGATCTAAATAATCAATTCTATCTTCTCGTTCAGAACCTCCAATAATTTCACCTACTCGTGGAATTATTATATCAAAAGCAGCAACTGTATTATTATCATCGTTTAGTCGCATATAAAATGCTTTTAATTTCTTTGGATAATTTCGTATTATTACTGAAGATTTAAAATGATTATCTACTAGATATTTTTCTTGTTTAGAAGATAAATCTTTGCCCCAAAATATATCCTCATCAAAAATATTTTTATTTTTTAACAAAATATCTATAATATCAGTATATTCTACATGTATAAAATTAATTCTCAAAAATTTATTTAATCGATGAATAATAGTATTATCAACTTTTTTTTGTAAAAAAAGTAATTCTGACATACAATTATTTAAAACATCTACAATAGAATTTTTCAATAACTGTTCAGCAAAAACTGATATGTCGTTAATATCTGAAAAAGATTTTTCTACTTCTAACATCCAGAACTCAGTTAAATGTTTTTTTGTATTAGAATTTTCAGCTCGAAATGTAGGACCAAAAGAATATACTTTAGATAAAGCACAAGCATAAGATTCTAAAGTTAATTGACCGGATACAGTTAAAAAAACCTTTTTTTTAAAAAATTCATTTTTTTTTCTTATACAATTAATTTGATTATTAGCATTGTTATTATCCAATATAGATACCCTAAACATAGATCCAGAACCTTCAGTATCAATACTAGTAATAATAGGAGTAGATACCCAAAGATATCCAAATTTATTTAAAAATTGATTTAATGACTGAAATACTACATTTCTAATTCTAGAAATTACTCCAATTAAATTAGTTCGTGGACGCAAATGACAATAACTTCTAATATATTCAATACTATGTTGTTTAGCAGACATAGGGTATATGTCTGGATTATCTATCCATCCCAAAACTTTTATATGAATTGCATGAATCTCATATGTTTGCAAATTTCCTTTAGATAATTTCAAATAACCAGAGATTAAAACTGAACAACCAATAGTTAATTTAACAATTTCTGTAAAATAATTGCATAGAATTTTCTTTGCTATTACCTGCATTGTAGATGTAGAAGATCCATCATATACAGTTAAAAAAGATATTCCTATCTTAGAAAATCTATTATTACGTATCCAACCATTAATAGTAATTAATTTATTTAAATGGTTATTTTGTTTATAAATATCTAATATAGAGATTTTTTTCATAATTATATCCTATTTTATAGTATATATATTTTTATAATATATAAACAATTTAATTTGATTATTTAACATATATTTTTTGTATATATTAATCTTTATAAAATCTATATGAATATCATGAATCTATGACCGCATATATTAATATAAAAACTAAAATAATCAAATCAAATATCTATCAGAAAAATTAAAAATTTAAAAAAAATTCATATATTTTATATTAAAAGTAACGCTATTATTATAAATATAAATTCATCTAGTTTTTTATTCAATTAAAATATTAACTTATTAAATTTATTAATATTTAAATGTAAAATAAAAATATCATTATTAATAAATAAATATATATAAAATAAATTATATTTATTTCAAAATATATCTTGTATTAATGCAAATAACAAAATCAAGTGCAAAGCTATATTATTTTTAATAATAGTTAAAAACTATATTAACATTTCTTTATACAATAAAGCCTATTATTTTTACGTCAATTTTATAAGCTTGCAATGAAAAAATCACTATTTATGCATAAAATAAAAATGATATTAATATATATACTATGTTAGTATGTTTTTAATAAAATAATTAAAATTGTGTAAAAATAGTATAATTTTTAAAAAATATGTTTAAAAATCACTCATAAAACACTATATAATGTTATGCAATTGATTTTTACAATCCATACAACAACATGAATTTAATTTAACTGAACATCTTTTACATTGAATAAATAAACGATGACAAGAATCATTAAAACAATTTATATGATTGTGATTAGTATATTTTTGACAATTTATACATATAGAAAACACATCATTAGTAACTTTTTTTGATAAACGCGCGTCAAAAACAAAAATTTTTCCTTTAAAATAATTAGGTAAATTATATTTTTGAACTTGTTTAATATAACTTAAAATTCCTCCATATATATGATATACATGAGAAAAACCATAATATTTTAATAAAGCAGTAGATTTTTCACAACGTACACCACCTGTGCAATACATTACAATTTTTTTATTTCTATATGGTTCTATGTAACTAGGTAATTTTTTTAATTGATCACGAAAAGTTCGTGCAGGTATAGTTAATGCATTACTAAAATGCCCAATTTCATATTCATAATCATTGCGCATATCAAGAAAAATATAGTCTGTATCAATAAAACATTTATTTACTAAAAATGCATTTAAATATGTACTTTTTTTACATTTAAAAAAACAAAAATTTTTGATTTTACTAGATACAATTTGTTTTTTTATTTTTATTTTTAAATCCCAAAAAGCCATTTGTTTATTTTCAAAAGTATAATTTATATACATTTTTTTAGTTTTTATATCAATTTTTTTAAAAAATTGAGCAATATATTTATATTTAAAAAAAGGAATACTAATTGTAGCATTTATTCCTTCTTTAGCAATATAAATTCTACCTAAAATATTTTTTTTTTCTAAATTTGATTTTAGAAAAAAAAACAATTTTAAAGGATCAATAACACAAAAATATTTATAAAAAGATAAAATAACCCGTCTATTATTAATAGAATGCAAATAAATATTTTTTAAATGCATATTTGAAGAAACTTTTGTAATTTTATACACAATAACAACCAATTTATTTTAAAAAATTCAAATTGCATAATATATACATATACAAGATGACATCATTTAGTACAATATGTATATATAATAAACAAAAAAATATTTATACTGATATTTGTTGTAATAAAATTTTTTTTTGATTATTAATTTCATACAAAGAATTTTGAAGATTTAATAACAAGTGTCGTTTTTTTGATATGAAAGATGTAGGTGCATTTTTTAAAAATTTTTTATTTATTAATAAATTTTCAATTGTGTTAATTTTAATACTAATAGACTGAATTTTTTTGTTTAATCTATTAACCTCGATATTTATATTTAATTTAGCATCTAGTATAATGAATATTTCTACGTCATCGATAATTCGCATTATAGAAGGAGGTAATTTATCAGTTACTTTAATTTCTATTAAACAATCTAAATAAGCAATTTTTTTTAACAGACTATTATGTTCTAATAAAAAAATTTTTTTTTGTAAAGTAACCTTTTTCAAATATACTTTTAATAATGTAGTATGTTTAACTTTTGTATCAATTCGAACAAATCGTAAAACAGAAATAATTTTTTTAAACCAAGATACAAATTTAATAATAACTCTATTATTTAGTGAACTGTCATATTGAGGAATAGGATTCAAAATAATAGATGAATTAAATATTGTATTTAGCTTGTCTAAAATATTCCAAATGTATACCGTAATAAATGGCATTATAGGGTGCATTAAAAGAACTAAAGAACTTAAAATCTGAAATAAAGTATTTTTAATTAATTTCTTTTCATATTCCTTACCACTATAAAGAATAGGTTTAATCATTTCTAAATATTGATCACAAAATGTACGCCATACAAATTTATATAATAATGACGATAACTGATCAAATCTAAATGATTTTAAAAAAAAATGATATTTTTTAATAACATTATTAAATTTTGAATAAATCCACTGATCTAGCAATATAGTAGAAAAATATTTTTTTGTAAATACATTATTTTTAATGTTGTTAATAACAAAACGACTAGCATTCCAAAGTTTATTACAAAAATTTTGATATCCTTTTAATCTATTCATATCCCAATGAATATTTCTACTCGTAGAAGCTAAAGATAAAAAAGTATATCGAACAGCATCAACACTATGAGAAGAAATGCCTTGTGGAAAATTTTTTACAGTATTTTTTTTAATAAAATCAAATTTTTTCGAATGAATTAAATTATTTGTTCTTTTTTTAATTAATTTTTTTAAGCTAATTCCATCAATAATGTCTAAAGGATCTAAAACATTACCATAAGATTTAGACATTTTTCTACCATGCTCATCTCGTATTAATCCAGTTATATATACTTTTTTAAAAGGAATTTGAGGTTTTCCATATTTATCCTTAATGATGTGCAAGGTTAACATAATCATACGAGCAATCCAAAAAAAAATAATATCAAAACCACACACTAAAACATCAGTTGGATGAAACATTTGTAATTTTTTTTTATCTGTTGGCCAACCTAAACCAGCGAACGTCCATAAGCTAGAAGAAAACCAAGTGTCTAATACATCCGGGTCTTGTACTAGAAGTACATTTTTATTTAAAGAATATTTTTTTCTAATAGATTTTTCATTTTTTCCTACATAAATATTATCTTTTTTATCATACCATATCGGAATTCTGTGTCCCCACCATAATTGACGTGAAATACACCAATCTTGAATATTATTCATCCAAGATAAAAACATATTTTTATACTGTTTTGGTATAAATATAATTTTTTTTTCTTCTACAGACCTAATAGCTTCTTTGGATAAAAATTTAGTACTCAAATACCACTGATTCGTTAATCTAGGCTCTAGAATTACTCCACTTCTATCACCATAAGGCATGGTACCTGTCCAATTACTAGATTTTTTTAACAGATTTAGTTGCTTTAATAAAAATAAAATTTTTTCTCGTACAATAAAACGATCTAAATTTCGCAAATTTTTAGGAACAAAATTATCAATTGTATTAATATATTTCCCTTGATAATTAAAAATATTTAATTTTTTTAATACTTTTCCACTTTTTGTAAAAATATCAATCATAGGTAACTTATTACGTATACCAATTTCATAATCATTAAAATCATGAGCAGGTGTTACTTTCATACACCCAGTACCTTTAGTCATATCAATTGAATCATCACTAATTACTGGAATAATACGATTTACAATAGGAACTATAACGTGACTACCAATATATTTTTTATATCTTATATCTTGTGAATGAACAGCTAAAGCTGTATCTCCCAGTAATGTTTCTGGTCTCGTGGTAGCAATAGTTAGACTTGTTTTATCAAGTGAATCTATATTGTTACATTTAGATGTTAAAAAATATTTTATGTACCACATTGTGTTATTACTAACACGATTTTCTACTTCTAAATCAGAAACTACAGTTTTAAATTTTGGATCCCAATATACTAATTTCTTATGTCTATAAATTAATCCTTCTTTATATAACATAATAAAAACTTTGTTAATAGCTTTTGAAAAATCAGAATCTAATGTGAAACGAATAGTATTCCAATCAATTAAATGACCTAATCTTTTTATTTGATTAAACATGATCAATTCTGATTTTTTTTTCCAAACATAGACTTTATTTATAAATTCTTCTCTAGAATATGCGTTCTTATTTTTTCCCTCTTGAATTAATAAATTTCTTTCTACTACCATTTGCGTTGCAATGCCAGCATGATCTGTTCCTAATTGCAGTAGTGTATTTTTTCCAGACATGCGTTGATATCGTGTTATTACATCCATGATAGTCTGCTGAAATGCATGACCCATATGCAAGTAACCAGTTATATTTGGTGGAGGGACCATAATACAAAAATTTTTATTTTTTATATTATTATTGTCATAGTTAATACACTGATGTGTTTTCCAATATTTTTGTATTTTTTTTTCTATTACGTTAAAATTATAGTTTTTATCCATAGTCTTACTACATCTATTCAGTTATTTAAAATTATATAATATATTATTTTAACAGTTAACAATTAGAAATATTGTTTTATTTATATATTATATGTTAAATAATACATTTAATAAATATTAATAAAAATTTTTAAAAATAGTTGTTTATAAAAAAAAAATTTTATAAAATAAAAAATTTCTAATATTTAAATTTTATATTTAACAAATATCTTATTTTAAAAAACAATTCAATTGTTATTCTTATAAAAATCTGATTATAGTTATAATATATATATTTTATTTAAAATTATAAATATTAATTAATATTTAACCATATGAAATTATATTCAAAAAATTATTTAATTAAAAAATTATGTTATTTTATTTTTAAAAAAAATAAAAGTACTATTTTATAATTTTTAAAAATAATATTTATTTTTTTAATTTATATAGTTAGTTATTATGTAAAATTAAAAAAATTATTTTATTAATATAATATTAATATTTAAAAAAGTTATAATTTATATATATAATGGTATTAATAATATTTATGTTTCATATAAAGTATATTGTAAAACATAATTATTTTATTATCAATTAATTAAAAATATAGATATACTAAAATATATCAAAAATATTCTATATACTGTATGCTGTATATACATACATATAAAACATATCAATAAAAGAAATTTTAAAAAATAGTATTTTTAATATTTAAAAATTATTAATATTTTGAATTAAAATATTTTATATTGTAAAAACTGAAATTACTCTAAAATTTAAAATTTTTTATACATATAAATCAATATATAGCTTAAAAAACATATTTTTTAAGTGCATAAAAATAATCACCATTTATAAAACATAAAATAATATGTAATTTATTTATTTATTTAAAAAAAGTTTTATATATACAAGGTCTGCGATGAAAACACTATATAAAAAAAGTTTTTTACGATTTTCAGATTTTACACAAGAAGAAATTTTATATTTAATTAAATTATCTGGATTTGTAAAAAATCAAAAAAACAAAAAAAAAGAAAAAAAATATTTAAAAGGAAAAAAAATAGTATTAATTTTTGAAAAACAATCTACTAGAACTAGATGTTCTTTCGAAATAGCTGCAAATGATCAAGGCGCTTATACTACATATATTGGTCCTAATGATACTCATATTGGATATAAAGAATCTGTTCAAGATTCTGCAAAAATACTAGGTACAATATATGATGGAATCCAGTATAGAGGTTATGATGATAGAGTTCTTCATGACTTTAAAAAATATTCCAATAAACCAGTTTGGAATGGTTTGACTAATACTTTTCATCCTACTCAAATTTTAGCAGATTTATTTACTATGAAAGAAATCTATCCTGATAAAAAATTACAAAAAATAAGATTTGCATATATAGGAGACGCTCAAAATAATATAGCAAATACACTTTTAGATGCAGCTAATTTTATGAATTTAAAAATAAACATTATATCTCCTAAAATATATCAACCTAAAAAAAATTTTTTATTAAGTTTAAATAAAAAAAGAAAAAAAAATATCAATGTTTTGTATACTGATAATATTAAAAAAGGTGTAAAAAACGTTGATTTTATTTATACTGATGTATGGGTTTCTATGGGAGAAAAAAAAAGTGCTTGGCAAGAAAAAATAAACACACTATATCCTTACCAGGTCAATCAAAAAATGTTAGATATGACAAAAAACCCTAATGTCAAGATACTACATTGTTTACCAGCCTTACACGATAAACAATCTTCTTTAGGGTTAGAAATTCATAATACATTTAATATTAATAATGGATTAGAAATTAGTAATGACGTTTTTAACTCTAATTTTAATATCAGTTTTCAACAATCAGAAAATCGATTACATACAATTAAAGCTCTATTAATATCATGCTTATCAAAAAAAATTTTTTTTAAAAACAAAAATTAAAAAAAATACTTTTATACTCTATATTCAAAATATAATTTATATAGAATAAATCACTAAAAAAATAATGGGGAAAATTTGTGTCAAAAAAAAAACATGTTTTAAATACTGTATTTGGACCATATTCTTCTGTTATACAAGCAAAAGATTTATTTTTCATTTCAGGTCAAATTCCAGTAGACAAAAAAACAGGAGCAATACCTAAATATATATCAGATCAAACTACATTAGCTTTACAAAATATAAATTTAATATTACACGAAAATCATTTAAGTATACGAAACATTGTTAAAATTACTATTTTTACAACTAAAATGGATGAATTAAAAGAAATCAATTTATCCTATCAAAAATTTTTCAACAAATATACTAACCAATATCCTGCACGATCATGTATAGGAATATCAGAACTACCTCAAAAAGTATCTATAGAAATTGAAGCAATAGCATCTATATTATATAAAAAATAAATATGCCACTACGTGGCATAAAATTAATATACTAATTAGTTTTATAATCACCTACATTGTACAAGAATTTAAACAGTACGTTTAATATAATTTTTACGATTTCCAAAAGATAAGGATTTTTTATTTTCCCGTAATGATGAATGCGCTATGAGCTTAATATTAATAGGTTTATTTAAAATACGTGTACGCAATAAACAAGAAAGTAACCTTTTAGAATGATTTTTAGGTAATTCAATAGTAGAATAAGTCGCAAACAATTTAATTGCTCCTATTAATCGACTACTAATATCTCCTTCATTAGCAATTGCTCCAACAATATGACGTACTTCTACACCATCATTTTTACCGACTTCAATACGATATAATGTCATATTTTCTAATTTCTTACGATCGTGAATAAAACGAGAATTCGAATTTATTTTATTATTATTAAACTTACGTATATTATACGTATTTGTTGAATAATTATTATTAAAAGATAAAGATGAATAACGTTTATCTGGCGGAATAATCAAAGGTCGTTCGCCTTGAACTAATTTTAATAAAGCTGCTGATAAATTTTCAAAATTCCAACCATCTTTTAAATTTAGTTTTGATAAAAGTAATTGATATGATTTTAAATCAGAACTATTTAATTGTTTTTGTATTTTTTCTGAAATAATTTGTAATCTTCGCTGTACAACAAGTTCAGATTTTGGTAATTCTATTTCTTTAATAGGATGTTTAATAGTTCTTTCAATATTATTTAATAATCTACGTTCACGATATTCAACAAATAATAAAGCCCTTCCTGTTCTTCCCGCACGACCAGTACGACCAATACGATGAACATATGATTCAGAATCCATGGGTATATCATAGTTAATAACAAAACTAATGCGATCTACATCTAAACCACGCGCAGCAACATCCGTAGCAATTAATATATCTAATTTACCTGTCTTTAATCTTTCTAATGTTTGTTCTCGTAATGATTGATTCATGTCACCGTTTAATGCAGCACTATTATATCCATGCTTTTCCAATGCTTCTGAAACTTCTAAAGTAGCATTTTTAGTACGAACAAAGATAATAGTAGCAGAAAAATCTTCAACCTCTAAAAACCTAATTAAAGCATCAGTTTTTTTTCCACGTACAATCCAATAACTCTGTTGTATGTCTGGACGTGTAACACCAGTAGACTGTATTTTAATTTCTTGCGGACTATTCATAAAACGCTTCGATATTCTACGAATTATATTTGGCATAGTAGCAGAAAATAAAGCTGTTTGATGTTTTTTAGGTATTTTAGACATAATATTTTCTACATCTTCTATAAAACCCATACGCAACATTTCATCAGCTTCATCTAAAACTAAACTATTTAAATTTACTAAATTTAATGTTCCACGTTTTAGATGATCTAATAAACGACCAGGTGTTCCTACAATAATTTGCGGTCCTTGTCTAAGAATTTGTAATTGAATGTCATATCTTTGACCACCATACAATGCTAATACTTTAACACCAAAAATATATCTAGAAAAATCAGAAAAAGCTTTCGCTACCTGTATGGCAAGTTCTCTAGTAGGAACTAGAACCAGGATTTGAGGATATTTTAAAGAAGCGTTAATATTATTTAATAAAGGTAATGCGAAAGCGGCTGTTTTACCGCTACCCGTTTGGGCCATTCCAAGTACATCCTTTCCTAATAATAGGTGGGGCATGCAAGCTAACTGAATTGGTGAAGGTTTTACATATCCTAATTGTTCTAGAGATTTAAGTAAATAAGAATTAAGCCCAAAAATAGAAAAAGAATGATGAATTTGAGTCATGCAGAGTATAAGCCTCTTTATGTTACAATCACGACCAGTATACTACATCACTCATGATGAAAATTTTTTTGTATTTTCATTAAAAATGTATGAACCGGCTAAATTGAATGTATATAAATTTTTTAAAAATAACAGATATATTTAAAACAATTAAAATACAAAAATACTAAATATAAATAAATAAACTAACAAAATTTATTATACAATAAATATTAGTAATAAGATAGTCTGTCTATCTGACAAAATCTATTATACACAATACATAAATTTAAATTTTATTTAATACATCAATATTTTTCATACTTAAACGAATTCTTCCTTGTCGATCTATCTCCAAAACTTTAACTGAAATAATTTGATCTATTTTTAAATAATCAGCTACTTTATCTATTCTTTTATGTGAAATTTGTGAAATATGTATTAATCCTTCTTTTCCAAAACCAACAGAAACAAATGCTCCAAAATCTAAAATACGTGTTACCTTACCAGTATAAATTTTTCCAATTATAATATCTTCTGTAATTTCCTTTATTCTACGAATAGCATGTTTAGCTTTTTCATCTATAGTAGCTGATATTTTTACTATTCCGTCATCTTTAATTTCAATAACAGTACCAGTTTCTTCAGTTAGCATTCTAATAGTAGATCCTCCTTTTCCAATAACGTCTTTTATTTTTTCTGGATTAATTTTCATTGTATATATTCTAGGTGCAAATTTCGATATATCACTTCTAGGTATTTGTAAAGTAGCTTCCATAATGTCTAAAATTTTCAATCTAGCAATTTTTGCTTGATATAAAGCATCTTTAATAATATTACTAGTAATACCAGAAATTTTTATATCCATTTGCAATGCAGTAATCCCGGCTCTACTTCCAGCTACCTTAAAATCCATATCACCTAAATAATCTTCATCTCCTAAAATATCTGATAAAATCATATAAGTATCTTTTTCTTTTATTAAACCCATAGCAATTCCTGCTATAGCTGATTTAATAGGAACCCCTGCATCCATTAAAGCTAAAGATGCACCACATACAGAAGCCATAGAAGATGATCCATTAGATTCTGTAATTTCGGAAACCAAGCGAATTGTATATGGAAATTCTTCAATATTTGGCATAACTGCTACAAAACTACGTTTAGCTAATTTCCCATGACCTATTTCTCTTCTTTTAGGTGATCCAACTATTCCTATTTCACCTACAGAATAAGGAGGAAAATTATAATGAAATATAAAATTATCAGTTCTATCTCCCAAAAGATCATCTAAATTTTGTGCATCCCTAGAAGTGCCTAATGTTGCAGACACTAAAGCTTGTGTTTCTCCTCTAGTAAATAAAGCAGACCCGTGGACACGAGGAAGAACACCTGTTCTTACGTCAATTGGTCTGATTACATTATTTGTGCGACCATCAATTCTTACGTTGTCTTTTAAAATACGTTGACGAACTATATTACGTTCTAAAGCATAAATATTTTCTTCAATTTTAAAGTTCGTTAAGGTATTATCATCATTTAGCAAATCTATAACTATTTTTTGCTTAATATCACTTAATTTACTTAATCGATCTTGTTTGACAAAAATACGATATGCTGATTCAATATCTTTACTAAATTTTTTAGATACTAAATCATAAAAAATTTTATCAGGTATATTTTTAATAAAATTAAAATTAGAACGTTTATTAGCTTTTTTAGAAAAAGCAAAAATATTATCAATTAATAATTTTTGTTTATCATGACCAAATAAAATAGCTTGTAAAATATTTTCTTCAGACAATATACTAGCTTCTGCTTCAACCATCAAAATATTTTTTTTTGTTCCAGAAATTACTAAATCTAGGCAACTATTTTTAATGATTTCTACTGATGGATTTAAAATATATTCATTATCTATCAATCCAACACGGGCTGCTCCTATAGGACCTAAAAATGGTAGTCCAGATATACATAAAGCAGCAGATACACCAATAATAGAAATTATGTCTGGATTAATCTGAGGATTTACTGAAATAACTGTTACAATAATTTGTACTTCATTGAAGAAATCTTTAGGAAACAAAGGACGAATAGGTCTATCAATTAATCTAGAAATTAAAATTTCATTTTCACTAGGCCTTCCTTCACGACGAAAAAATCCACCAGGAATTCTACCTGCTGCATACGTACGTTCTTGATAATTTACAATTAACGGAAAAAACTTTTGTCCGGATAAAATAGGAGTTGCCCCGCTTACTACAGTAATCAAGGCAGTAGTATCATCCATACTAGCTAGAACTGAAGCGGTAGCTTGTCGAGCTATCATACCAGTTTCTAAACTAACAGAATGTTTACCATATTTAAATGTATGTATAATTGGTTTCAACAAAATCTACATCCTTAAATAAAGATAAATCAATTTAAAAAATATTTTAAAAAATATAACTTTTATATTTTTTAATAAAAATTTTTAAAAAAATAAAACTATAGTTTTAATAATATTTATATACATCAAGAAAAGAGCTGTAACAGCTCTTTTCTTTACACAAATTATACTCTATTTTTAATAAATTTTAATATTATAAATAAATATTTTATAGTATATTTAATAACGTAAACTAAGATCTTTAATTAAAAAAAGATAAATTGAATATTTTTTTGATTTTATATAATCTAATAATTTTCTACGTCGAGAAACCATTCTTAACAATCCTCTTCGACCACAGTGGTCTTCTTTATGTTCAGTAAAGTGTTTTTGTAAATAATTTATTTTTTTAGTTAATAGAGCAATTTGTACTGACGTACTACCGCTATTAGTATGCAATTTACCATATTTTGAAATTAAATTTTGCGTTTCTAGTATATTTTTTAACATATATAAAACTCCATAAAAAACTTTATCCCAAATAACAATTACATAAATATTTAATATTTTGTAAAAAGAATTCAATTCATCAAAATACATTTTGGAATCAATATCCCTAATTTATTTATTACTCCTATCCCCAAAAATATACTATTTATTCCTGTAATTACTCGCACTAAACCTGTTTTATATATCTTTAATAAAGATATATTCATTTTTTTTTGAAAATTTTTTACATCTTCATGAAATAATTTTATCGAAGGATATTTTAAAAATATAGAACTTACAGGTAACAAAAACATGCGCAACATACTATGCGAATAAAAACGATATATTTGATTTATTTTTTTATTTTCAACAAAATATAAATCAGATAATTTTACTAATTGAGACGAACAATAAGGTCCTACTTGTATCCGACGTAAAAAAACAACATGCGCGCCACATTTTAATCGTTTACCAATATCTTGCGCTAAACTACGTATATACGTTCCTTTAGAACAAAGTACCGTAAACTCTAAAAAACTGTCAACATATTGAATAAAATTTAATTTATAAATTATTATCTCTCTTTTTTTTAGTGGAAGAAATATACCTAATCGAGCATACTTATACAATGGAACTCCATAATATTTGATTGCTGAAAACATAGGTGGAACTTGTTCTATTTTTCCAATAAAACTATTCAAAATAGAACTAATCTGAGTTTGCGTTACATGTACCAATCGATTTTGTAAAATAGATCCAGATAAATCACCAGTAGTAGTAATTACTCCTAATTTTACTATTACATGATATTTTTTTATTGAATTTGTTAAATATTCAGAAAATTTTGTTGCCGAACCAAATAAAATAGGTAAAATTCCCGTAGCTAAAGGATCTAAAGATCCTGTATATCCTGCTTTACCAGCATAAAAAATTTTTTTAACATGTTGTAACGCACAGTTAGATGAAATACCTTTTGGTTTATCTAGCAACAATATTCCAGAATTATCTTTATTACTTTGATAATCCATATTTTTAATCCATATACATATCAATTCAACATTTTTATATACTAATATAACTTGCTTTTTTTAATAAGCTGAGAAATTAATATTCCCTTAGAAAAAGAAACGTCGTGAACAAAGCACAAATTAGGAACAATGCGCAAATATATATTTTTGTTTATCAGTGAACGAATAAAACCTGTAGCTTTTTGTAAAATACCTAATATTAATTGTATTTTATGTTTATCTTTGTCATGTAAACACGTAAAAAATATTTTAGCATAACTTAAATCCGTAGATAATTTTACTTCTACTATTGTTATTAAAAAATTTAATCTAGGATCTCTTATTTTTTGTTGAATAATTATAGCAATTTCTTTATGTAAACTACGTTCTAACTTCATAGATCGACTAAAATCTTTTAACATATTATTTCCTATATAAAAAAATATATTTATATAAAATCACAAAAATAATTTACAATTTAATATGAAAAGATATTAATCATTTTTTAACCATCTGAAAAACTTCAACAATATCGCCTATGCAAATATCATTATAATTTTTTACCCCTATACCACATTCAACTCCATGTCGTACTTCTAAAACATCTTCTTTGAATCGACGTAAAGATTCTAACTCTCCTTCATAAATAACAATATTATTACGTAATACTCGTATAGGGTTTGTTTTTTTAATAATTCCTTCTTTTACCATACATCCAGCTATTAAACCAAATTTAGGTGCTTTAAATATACTTCTAACTTCTGCTAATCCAATTACTATCTGTTTGTCAGAAGGTACAGATAAACCTGATAAAAACGCTTTAATATCATTAATTAAATCATATATTATTGAATAATACCTGATATTTAAATTCTCTAATTCTATAATCTTTTTTGCAGAAATATCAGCTCTAACATTAAATCCTACTAACATCGATGTTGTTGTCAAACTTAAACATACATCAGTTTCTGTAATTGCCCCCACCCCAGAAGTGATGATATTAACTTTAACAATATTATTAGACATTAAATTCAAAGAATCTGATATTGCTTCTAAAGAACCTTGAGTATCTGTTTTTAATATAATATTTAAATTTGAATTTTTTTTTGTACTAACCTTTTCAAATAAATTCTCTAAATCAAATTTTTTTTTATATGAAAGTTTATTTTCTCTAGATTTTAATTTACGCCACAATGATACTTTTCTAGCCTGTTTTTCATTACGAACCACAAACAATGTATCTCCTGATTTTGGTACTCCTGATAAACCAAAAACTTCTACCGGAATAGACGGACCAGCTGATAATATAGTTTTATGAAATTCATCTCTAAGTAATTTTATTTTTCCATATTCTAAACCACAAATAATTATGTCGTGTACTTTTAGTATGCCTGTATGTACTAATAGGGTAGCTACCGGACCACATTTAGAATCTAAATAGGATTCAATCACTACTCCTGTAGCCATTCCAGAATATACTGCTGTTAACTCTAACATTTCTGCTTGTAATAAAATTGCAGATAACAAGTTATCAATACCTAAACCGGTTTTAGCTGAAACTAAAACAAATATATTGTCTCCCCCTAATTCTTCAGAAACAATTGAATATTTCATTAATTCTTTTTTAATTTTGTCTATATTAGACAGTGTTTTATCAACTTTATTAATAGCAACTATTATCGGTACTTGTGCAATATTTGCATGTTGAATTGCTTCTATTGTTTGAGGCATCACGCCATCATCTGCAGCAATTACTAGAATAACTATATCAGTAATTTTAGTACCTCTAGCTCGCATAGCCGTAAAAGCAGCATGACCAGGAGTATCTAAAAATGTAATAATACCTTGAGATGTTTTAACATGATAAGCTCCAATGCACTGTGTAATTCCACCTGCTTCTTTAGAAGCGACCTTAGTTGATCTAATATAATCTAGTAAAGAAGTCTTTCCGTGATCTACATGTCCAATCATAGTTACTATTGGTGGACGAGACTTTTTCTCAGTATCTCCTAAATAACGATCTTGCATTACAGAAATTTCTAAATCGTTGTCTTGATGCATATATACTGTATAACCCATTTCTTCAGCAACTAATTGAGCTGTACTTGGATCTAACATATTATTAATAGTTGATGAAATTCCTAATTTTAGTAATATTTTAATTAAATAAGAATGCTTTATTGCCATTTTATTAGATAATTCTAATACAGAAACAGCATTTCTAATAATTATCTTCTTGTATACAGTTCCTGTAGGTTTATTAAATTTTTGTTGCAAAATAGAGTTCTTAACTGTATATAATTTATTTTTTTTAGGATAATTTGAAAAACGTTTATCAGATCCTTTTAATGAATGAATGTTATTTTTTTTTTTATTTTTACGAACATTAATAATAGGAACAAATCTTTTTTTATCAACAAAATTATTTTTTTTGTTTGTATCCATAGTAAAAACAGAATTAATTTGTTTACTTTTTAAAACATTTTTTTTATTAAATTGATTATGATCTAATATTTTTTTATTCGTAAACTTTTTAAATAAATCACTGTTATTTTTTTTATTTAATGCTTTAAAAGGAAGATTGGACTTAACAGATTTTGAATTTATTGGCTGTATAAGTTTTTTTTTTAAATTTATTGATAATTTTTTTTTATCTTTTTTTAATGATCTATTATCATATTTATCTCTTGATTTTTTCAATTTCACCGGTAAAATTATCTCTTTATTTAAAGGTAAATTTAACTCATAATTAATATTATAAAAATTTTATTAAAAATAATATTTTAATGAATATCCACATAAAACTATACATATAAAATTATTAATATATAAGAATTACTTCCCATGACAATATTTTTTTAAAATTATTTTTTATACAAATAAAATATTATTATTACATATACAATAAATACCTATGTAAATTAAGTGTTAATTAGCAACACTTATTACATGAATGTTTTACAAAATATAATAATTATTTTTTAAATTTATAATTACATATATATGTATTGATTATATTATTTAAAATCTAAATTATTTGTGTTCATTAAACCAACAGATATTACGAGCTTCCATAATTAATTGTCCAGCTTGAGTAGAAGTCAATACTGAAATATCATTTAAATCATCAATACTTTGTTCAGCTAAGTGTTCTAAAGTATATATTTTTTTTTCTGTTAATTTTTGGATTATACACTCATCAATATTTTTTAAACGTAGTAATTCTGAATTTAAAAAATTTTTTTTAAGTTTAGTTACGAATTTTTCTTGATTTTTTTTTAAAATAAATATTGCTTTTCTCTGTACTCGTAGAATAATATCACTCTTGATACCTTTAACCGATAATAATGTATGTGTAGGAGCATTAGCAATATCTTGTATTGAAGAAAATCCTGAACGCAGAAGAAGTAAAACATCGTTCTTATTCAAATTTAATTGATTTTTACAAAAACAAAAAAAATCTTGTTTCTCTATTTCATTCTGTTCATGTAAATCATTAGAAGTCATGATATTTAACTCCCATCCAGTTAATTGTGATGCTAATCGTACATTTTGTCCGTTTCTTCCAATAGCCTGTGCTAAATTACATGCTTCAACAGATACATTAATAGTATGAGTATAATCATCTAAAGTAATTGATGAAACATCAGCAGGTGACATTGAATTAATAACAAATTTTTCTGGATTTTTGTCCCATAAAATTATATCAATTCTTTCTCCACATAATTCATTAGATACTGCTTGTACTCTGGCCCCTCTTATACCAACACAAGCACCTACAGGATCAATCCTATTGTCGCACGTTGTAACAGCTATCTTGGATCTTGATCCAGGATCACGTGCAATAGCCTTAATCTCTATCAATTGATCTCCAATTTCTGGGACTTCAATTCTAAATAATTCAATCAACATATCTGATTTAGATCGACTAATTAGTAAATATGTTCCACGTGATTCATGAGATATATCATACAATAAACCACGAACTCTATCATTAATTCTAAAATTTTCTCTAGGTAACATATCTTCACGCGTAACAATACCTTCAATATTATTACCAACATCTAAAATAATGTAATCTCTATTAATTTTTTTAACTATTCCAACAATAATTCGACCTTTTTGTTTATAAAAACGATTTACTAGAATTTCGTGCTCTGCTTCTCTAACTTTTTGTATAATAACTTGTTTAGCTATTTGAGTAGCAATACGATCAAAAATTACAGAATTAATACAATCTTCAACATAATCATGTAACTGTATAGTTTGATTTTCAAGACGTGCTGCATCTAATGTAATTTCTTTAGTTGGATTAGATACAATATTTACTACTAGCCATCTTCGGTATGTATTATAGCTACCATCTTTACGATTTATATACACTCTAAGATTAATATCTTGACCATATTTTTTTTTAGTAGCAATTGCTAAAGCACTTTCTAAAGCTTCAAAAATTTTTTCTCTTGGAATAGATTTTTCGTGTGAAACAGCATCTACTACAGATAGTATTTCTTTGTTCATATCCTTTCCTTTATTCTTAAATTAAAGTGGATGTATTCAACTAAATAAAAAATTCAAAGAAAAAGAACTTTTGTTTACCTAAGTAGGTATTAGCATTTATTATTAAGAAATTTAAAGATGCACCAAATGCAATAATTCTTATAATAAACAGTACTAAACAACATTTTTTATATAAAAAATTGTAATAAAAAACCCCGATTTTTTCGGGGTTAAAATATTAAATAACTGTTATAATATAAATAATCATAATAAAAAATAAAGAAAGAAAGAAAAAAGAAACACAATTTATACCGAAGGTGGGAATTGAACCCACACACCTATTTAAAATTAAGTACTATCCCCTCAAGATAGCGTGTCTACCAGTTTCACCACTTCGGTTAAAATATTAAATATCAATAAAATATACAAATATGTTAATCATCTAATAAAAATAATATTAAAAACAAATATTTTTATTATAAAAAAAACAATTACTGTTGAAAAATACTGGTATAATATAAATTAACATGATAAATAAAAATTATATTTTTAAATGATTAATAGTCCATATACTATATCTACATAACAATAAATTGACTATAAAAAATAAAGTTAACAAGACTAAAACCATGTATGTCATAACATAACTTTTTGAATTCTCGGTAAATAATTGAGAAGAATAATCACTTGTATTAGTAGACAAATTATTTCCAGAACTAAATTGAAACATAATAATCGAAATTAAAAAAAAAGAAATACAAATAAATGTAATCAATAAAAAAAGATGCATATAAAACACCATATATACTATTTAATAATTTTGTATTATATTTTTATAATAAAATAATAAACTGAATTTATTATGTATACACTTAAAAAACTAATAAAAATAGTTCTTTTATTTATATATATTATACAATTATATATAAATAAAAGCACTATGTGAAATATTTTTTATATGTCTATTAACTAAATGAGATTTATATATTATATATATAACATAATAATAATTATTATATTTTTAAATATAAAAAATATATATTTTTATATAAATTTCTTGAATAATAAATTTATTTTAAATAAAACATGTCAAAAACATAATTTGTAATAAAAATTTGAAATATAAATAAAAATTTTATTAATAATAAACAAATTAAAATATCTTTTTCAAATTATAAATACAATAAGATTTACCTGTATAGTTATTAACTGTTTATAAAAAAAAATATATTTAAAATATTAAAAAATACATATTTTAATTACATATTTCTATAAATATATAATTTTTATAAAAAACACAAAAAAATTAAACTTAATACACAATCAATATTGATTATATTAATTAAAAACCATTATACTTTATTGAATAATATTAAAATGTTTTCTGAAAAATTTAATAAATAATGTTTATTAAACACATATATAAAAAAAATAATGTAAAAAATATTACTACCACAATATATCAATGATATCTATTTGATAAAATAGATATCATTGCATTATTATCAAAATAATTATTATCAATACTTATGTATACATATACATATACATACTTATTATAGTAGTGTCTATATAAATATCTAAATTTCTATTCCTATACAAAATTTTTATTGCTGAAAAAATATCAATTAAGATGAATTAAATAAAATTTAACGTAAATTCCAACCATCAGGTTCACGAACTAATTTTCTAGACATTAAATCATCAATTTGTGAAGAATTAATAGTCTCATATTTCATTAAAGCATCTTTCATAGCATGTAAAATATCTATATTTTCATGCAAAATTTTTTTTGCGCGTTGATAATTTTCTTTAACTAACAATTGTATTTCTTTATCAATAATACGAATTGTTTTATCAGAAAAATATTTTAATTTAGACACAGAGTTACCTAAAGAAAAATCTTGATGCTCTTCTGTATATAAAATAGGTCCTAATTTATCTGAAAAACCCCATTTAGTAATCATTTTTCGCGCTAAATTAGTAGCTACTTTAATATCATGAGATGCTCCAGTAGAAATTTTATTAGATCCATAAATAATTTCTTCTGCTATTCGCCCACCATACAAAGTAGAGATCTGGCTTTCTAATGTTTGACGATTTAAGCTAAATACATCATCTTTCGGCAAAAATACAGTTACTCCTAAAGATTTTTCACGTGGAATAATAGTAACTTTATGAACAGGATCATGGTCAGGAACTAATCTACCTACAATAGCATGTCCGGATTCGTGATAAGCAATAGATTCTTTATGACTTTCTGTCATGACCATAGATCTTCTTTCAGAACCCATCAATATTTTATCTTTAGATTTTTCAAGCTCTATCATAGAAATTGTGGTCTTGTTACAACGAGCTGCCAATAAAGCTGATTCATTTACTAAATTAGCTAAATCAGCCCCAGAAAAACCAGGAGTACCTCTCGCAATAACCATTGGAACAACGTCATTAGAGATAGCTACTTTACGCATATGAATTTTTAAAATTTCTTCCCTACCAACAACGTCGGGTAATGGAATTACAATTTGACGATCAAATCTACCTGGTCTCAATAAAGCTGGATCTAGGACATCTTGTCTATTAGTAGCAGCAATTATAATAACTCCTTCATTACCTTCAAAACCATCCATTTCTACTAATATTTGATTTAATGTTTGCTCGCGTTCTTCGTTACCCCCACTAACTCCTGTTCCTCTTTTTCTTCCAACAGCATCAATTTCATCTATAAAAATTATACAAGGAGAATGTTTTCTAGAATTTTTAAACATATCCCTGACACGAGCAGCTCCTATACCGACAAACATTTCCACAAAATCGGAGCCTGAAATTGTAAAAAAAGGAACATTAGCTTCTCCAGCAACTGCTTTGGCTAATAATGTTTTTCCAGTTCCTGGGGGACCAACTAGTAAAATTCCTTTAGGAATTTTACCTCCTAATTTTTTAAATTTTTGGGGTTCTTTTAAATATTCTACTAATTCCGAAATATCTTCTTTTGCTTCGTTACAACCTGCTACATCTAAAAAAGTAATTTTAATGGAATTATCAGATAACATTTTAGCTTTGCTTTTACCAAAGAACAAAGATCCTATGCCATTACTAATTTGTGAATATTTTAAAAAACAAAAAAACAGCACTATTAATAAAAAAAAAGGAAGCCAAGACAAAAAAATAGATACTAGAAAATTTTGTTTAACTGGAATTGTATTGGTAATTATAATATCTTTTGTGAATAAAACATCTAATGATTTAATGTTATAAACAAACATATTGGTGATATATTGAGTCATATCTTTTCTCATAACTACAATTTTGTTTATTAATGTATATATTAAAAATTTTATTTGTACTAATTTAAATTAAAAAAAATACATAATTAATTGAGTATTATATACAGTACATCCGTATAAATTTTAAAATAACAATACCTATATCACTAAAAAATCAAGAAAATTAAATTTTAATTATATCAGTAAATAACAAACCGCTTTAAATAAATATTAAAAAAAAAATAACAAATTATTTTTTAATTCCTCGAGCTATAACAAAAACTTCTCGAGAATTAATACGAGAAGAACATGGCTTAAAAATTTTTACTAATTTAAAAACATCACAAATTTTTTTCATATACATATTAAATCCATAACCTTGAAATAACTTCATTATCAAACATCCATTTTTTAATAATACATGCATAGAAATTTTTAAAGCAACATCATTTAATTTAAACATATTAGTATTATCTATAATAGAAAAGCCACTAACATTAGGAGACATATCAGACATAACAACATTCCAAGAATTTTTTCTTAAATTAAAAAAAATTTTTTTTTGCATACGAATATCAGTAACATCCTCATGAAAAAAAGTAACATTTTTTAACGGACGCATTGGTAAAATATCATATGCGAAAATAATTCCTGAATTTCCAATTTTTTGAAGAGCATATTCTGACCAACCTCCAGGATTAGATCCTAAATCTATCACTTTCATTCCAATATTAAAAATTTTTTCTGATTCATTAATTTCTTTTAATTTAAACCACGCTCTAGATCTCAAATTTTTTTTATTTCTTGCTCGTATATACGGATCTGCAAAATGTTTTTTTAACCAATTATTAGAATTTTTTGATTTTTTTTTTGCAATCATAATATTTTGTAAAAATACACACTATCAATATGTAAAAATTACATATATTGATTTAACTTAAAATTTTTAAAATAATTTATAAATGTTTTATAAATATAAATTTTGTTAAAAATATCAATATACATACCATTTATAAAAATTTTTATATAAAATATTTTCATAGAAAATAAAAAATTTTTATATATAATAAAATTATTTAAATTGTTGAAACATATGTTACTGTAAAAATCAACATTTTAAAAAAATTAATAAAAAACTATATATTTTGAAAATAAAATTATATATTTTAAATATATTCAATTTTTTTAATTAAATATTCTACTAAACCTGTAGGAGTACTTACTGTAATTCTATCGTTCTTTTTTCTTCCAATTAACGCACGAGACATAGGTGAGTAAACAGAAATTGAATATTCTTTACAATTCGCTTCGTCATCACCAACAATAGTATACACGAAAGTATTATTAGTACATATTTGTAATACCGTTACTGTGGCTCCAAAAATAACAACACCTCGAAAAGGTATTTTTGTAACATCAATAATTTCTGAACATAATAACTTATTTTCAATTTCACAAATTTTATTTTCACAAAAACTCTGTTCTTCACGAGCTGCATGGTACTCTGCATTTTCTTTTAGATCACCCAACTGCCGAGCATTAGAAATTGCTTCTACAATCAATGGTCGTGTAATATATTTTAATTTATTTAATTCAGATTTAAGTTTATTAAAACCCCGTAATGTCATTGGAACTTTTTTAAACAAGCCCATTACTCCTTTACATTAACATAAAAAATGCAATCTAATTCATATACATAATTTGTATATTATGATGTCATTACAAAAAACTATATAAAAATATTATAAATCATATTTAGTATGATACTATGTTAATATTATATAATATAATAAATAATTATATATATTTATTCTAAATAGATTTATTAATAAATAAAAATTATTTTTGTAAAAAATACAGCATAGAAAATATAGAAAAATAATTTATTATAAAAAATAAAAAAAAGAATTTTTAATATATCTTTAAAAACATTTTTTCAAAAATTAAAATTATCAATAAAAATATTGTATATAAAAATATTTTTATCAATAAAAATGATTTAATCATATAATTAAAAAATAAAGGATATAAAAATCAATAAAATTAATTTTTATATAAACTAATATATAACTATAGAGTAATAAATATGCAGTTAGATAAAATCCAATACGCTATTAAAAATCAATTAAACCTAAAAAAAGTATTAATATTAAATCATAATAATCATGTTTTAATTACTGCTATAGGAGATTCGTTTATCGGAATGAATTCGTTAAAAAGACAAAAATCTATATATAAAATATTAATGCCATATTTTTTAACTAAAGAAATCCATGCAATACAAATTCAAACGTATACTATATCTGAATGGAATAAAAAACAAAAAAAATAAAAAATAAATTATATATACATATAAAAATTTTTATGAAATATATTTTAAAAATTTATGTTATGATTTATTTAAAATATAAAAAATTTTTTAGTAAAATATTTAATTTTATTCAAAAAAAATAAAAAAATTTTAATAAAACATCATATTTTATTTTTAATATTAAAACTATATATCTAATAATCGTATTATGTATAGAAATCAATATATTATCATATAACAATATATATCATATACTTACATATATTTATATATTAAATATGT